>DASZZK010000096.1:0-6660 GCA_035544975.1 Casimicrobiaceae bacterium
CTGGGCGCATCCCTGTCCGTCGAAAAACGAAGCGCGCGCTACTTTCGGGAGACGACGTTTTTCCATCGTCGATGCACCCAGAACCATTGCTCCGGGTGCCTGAGGATCAGCCTCTCGAGGACAGCGTTGTAGGCGCGCGTATTGCGCCGGATCTCCTCACTCACGTTGTCGTGTTCGACCGGCGGCACGGGATCCTCGAAGCGCAGCACGTGCCGACCATCGGCCTCGCGCCAGCTCGCCGCCGGCACCACAGGCGCACCGGTCGCCAGCGCAATGATGGCCAGGCTCTTGAAGGTCCAGGCACGATGCCCGAAAAATTCACTCTCGATTCCGTCCGGCGGACTCGCGTGCTGGTCGAACGGAAAGACGACGATGTCGCCGGCCGCCAGCCGCTCGAGAATGGCGTCGAGTGACCCGCGCTTGGACATGACCCCGAAACCCGCCCGCCGAAACCGCCGGGTCACCAGCAGATCCAGCCACCGCGGCTTGATGGCACGGCGCACGAAATGGATGCGGCCATGCATTGCGGGGAAATTAGAGAGGCACGCGATCGTCGCCACCTCGAAGTTGCCGAAGTGTCCGGTCAGAATCAGCACGCCTTTGCCGCGATCGAGCGCGCTTGCAAGGGTATCGACATTCTCCAGTCGCACCGATGCCGCACGGCGCGCCGCCGACAGCCAGCGACAGCGCAAAAACTCCCCGAACAGGCGCCACAGGTGGGCGTAGTGTGCTTGCGCCAGTCGCTCGATCTCGGCCGGGGGTGCCGCGGCCCCGAATACCCGGCGCAGATTGTCGAGGATCACCGCCTTGCGCAAGGGCAGGAGGTTATACAGCACCTTCCCCGCGAGCGGCACTTCGGCGTACGCCGGAATCGCCAGCACGACCGCCGACGCGCTGCCGCGGTCGTGGGTCAGCGATACGGCAATGGTGCGAACGCGATGCCGGTCGAGCAGCGCCTGCGCTTTCACCCCGCATACGATCTGCGGAGCGCCATAGGCATCGCGCGCCACGGAGAAATCCGCCGGCTCGATCTGCCCCAGCGCGAGCTCGCGCGGAAAGAGCTTGACGCAAGCTTCCTTGGCCGCGAACCGCGCGGCAAGGCTCGCGGCGCGGCCCGGACCCGCGCCGCTGTCGGCGAGCTCTTGCGCGGAAAAAATCTGGCTCAGCGCTTCGGCCGGCGTTTCGACAAGCAGCCGCTCGATGCGCGAGATCTCGACGCTGTCGATGCCGCATCGGTTGGCCGTCTGCGCGGTTGCTGCGTCGGGTGCTTGCCCCGCAGCGCTTTGGGCGTCGGCGGCCTCCGCCGCGTGTTTCGATTCGACTGATTGATTAGTAATGGTCTCTCTCGGTTTGAGCGCTCGTGCCCGTCCGTTTTTTTACCCGCCCCTTTGCCGGGAAACGGCGTCGCCTCGTAATCCTCGTCGCGCTTCGCTCTAAGGACGTTTGCAAATCGCGTCTATTGTCTCGCGGCCGCGCTCATAGAGCACTTTCTTGCGCGCTCATTCTTCCGCTAGCAAGTCAGTAGGTCGTCACCACCAGACCGCCAAACCAGCCGGTGCCTTGGCATCCGGGGGGATTCGAATACGACGTTGTAAGCCTACCCGTTAATCCGGTGATGTTCACCTGCATCTCGAATAGATGGAACGTCCCAAACGTGCCATCGCTGCACGAAAAAGAACCCGTTACGTCCCCCATCTGCCCGGCCTGGGATAGCGTGCCGGGAAAGGAGCAACTACCTGCGGGGAAGGGAAGGCTCTGCAACGTGATCGCCGAGCCGTTCTGCATGACATTGAGGACACCAATGGCTTCGTTTGTGCCGTTATAGCCGGGGTTTGAACAACTACCGACCGTTTGGTGAATTCCGCCGCCATAGTGTCCGCTGAAGTTATCCAGAACGAGCAGCTGGCGGACCAGGTTTTTCGACACCGGTACGCCGTCCACTGAATAGGTTAAGGCGCCCGTGGCGGTCGTGCTCGCGGCCCATGTCATCGTTCCGACTCTGCGGTAAGTTACTGCGCTCGAGTTGAATGGCACCGTCCCGAACCACGGCCCATTGGTCAGCAGCAAGTCGCCTGTCCAAGTCAAACCGCCCGCCGAACTCATCGTCGCCACGTACCAGATCGGAACGTTGAACTGGTCGTAGACAAACATGGTCGCGAAAATTACGGAGCCGCGCTGGACGAACTGGATGCCCCACCCTGCTTCGGCCGGTATGTACCAGAGGTCGCTTTGATCGGTACTAAATGAAGTAGACCAGGCAGGCGATGACAAGGTAGCGATGGCCAATAGCAGCGACGCGAACAAACAGCGCATGGTTTTCATTGGGTTGTTTTCCTTGGTTGCACGGCGCTAAAACGCCGCGCGCAGTATCGAAGCAATGGTTGTGCCCCAATCCTGACGATTGCTACTCGGCGAAACGTCAAGGGTCTAGCGCTCGCCGGTTATTGCGACCACGACCTGTCGTGCTGGTCGGAGCGTTCGCCTTCACGGCGTTTCACACTCACGTCTGCCGCCTGCTTTGCGTGGATCAACCGCTGCGCCTCCAGGCACCAGTGCTTCTTGATGCTGAACCAGACGTCGGCTGCCCACAGTATGTTGTAACCGCTCACACCCGAAAGAGCGGCGGTCTTGTCGGCATTGCCCGGTACGTACGCATTTATCCAATCCCGCGTCTTCGCATCCGCAGCCAGCGTGTGCGTGATCGGAACCATAATGTGGTTGTACGTCACTGGCAGCACAACATTGCGTACTTTCGCTACTCCGCCGCGATACTGGCTCATGTCCGACATGCCGGGAAAAGTCCATGCGACCATGTCGCCTTGGATCGCAAATCCGGTGAACTCATCGACGGTATCGGGAATTGTCCGCAGCCGGAAGAACATGTCCCACTGGTTGGGCAAGACAAAAGCGGCGCCGCCCGCGCCGACGGCGGCGGCGTAGGCCACCGAAACTCCGACCACTGGACGGTCCGCGCCATCGAGGGGATCGATGATGGTAAACCGTCTTTCGGGTGTGTCGGTCTCCGCATTCCACACAGCGACCTTCGGGTCGAAAGCGCCAGCCAACCTGTAAAGCACCTTGATTGCCTGCATTCCTCCTTGGCTGTGGCCGATGATCAGCGGCCTTACGCCGTCATGTTCGTAGTGCCACGCGATCTCGCCGGCGAGGCGCTCGCTGCTCCCGTAGGGACTCTGCGAGTACGCACCGTCAACCGGATCGCGGATCTTCGCGCCGGGGTAGCCCATACACTCCAGAAAGGTCGCAAACGAGGTCATGATCAGGTAGACCGGATAGACACTGGCATGCACCAGTATGATTCTCGGGGTGGGCCCAGCGGCCAATGTTGACCTGACGTCATCATCGGAGACGTGCTCTGGATCAAGCGCGAGAATCCGCTCCTCCAAGGCCGGGCCGAGCTCTACCGAGCCCAGAACATTGCTACGCTCGATTTTGCCTTCGCGGGTGGGTTCGATACCTCCGTTAGGCTTCGTTGCACAACCGATCATAGCTATTGTTGCGCACGCCGCAAGGGTCACCCAGAGTGCGGTGGCGATCGTTCTGGTGCGGTGATCGATCATCATGCTTCGTCCCGGCGACAACCCCAAGGCATAGGAAAATCTCGATTGTGGATTCGCGCTAGGGTACACCCCTTCTCCCGCACCATGGCTGTTCGCGGAACACATGTACGGTTCGCTCGACTGCTTGGTTGATCGCGACGGGCGCGTAATTGCAGGCGGCGTCAACAGGACGCTACGCGGCGCTGACGAGCAATGCCGAGTTGGTTCCGGCAAAACCGCGGCAGAGAATGAGCGCGACGTTGCTGCGCGGCACCTGCGGCGCTCTGGAAATGCGCAGACCCGCGCAAGCCGGATCGAGATTGCCCAGTGTCGCCACGCCGGGAACGATGCGTTCGCGCAAGGCGGCGAGCGCGATGACGGCTTCGATGACGCCCGCCGCGGCGATCAGATGACCGATCGCCCACTTGAACGCGGTCACCGGCGGCGCTTTCTCTCCGCTGCCGAAGCAGGTTCGAATCGCCGCCGCTTCCGAAGCATCCGATTGACGGGTGCCGTTGCCGTGCGCGACGATCATGCCGACGTCGCGCGGCGCGAGTCCCGCGTCGTCGAGCGCGCCCGCGATGGCGCGTGCGGGGCCGTCGCCATCGTCGCGAATGGCGAGCAAGCCGGTTGCCTCGGTCGTATAGCCGCCGCCGAGGACTTGCCCCAGCACGGTCGCGTTACGTTCCACAGCGGCGCGTTCGGTCTCGAGGGTGAACGCACCCGCACCCTCGCCGAAGACGCTGCCGCCTCGCGCAACGTCAAACGGTCGGATGGTGTCGCGTGAAAGCAATCCGCACTGATGGTAGTAGAGCACCAGCTGCGGCTCGATCGGCGCATCGTGACCGACCGCGACGGCGCGATCCGCCTCGCCCTGGCGCAACGCCTCGGCGGCCTCAATCACGGCGAGGGTTCCGCCTGCGCTGTGACTGGTGATGCAGGCGTTGGTGCCTTTGAGGTTGTACTTGATGCCTATGTGACAGAGAACGTTGTTGGGCAGCGTGCGCAGGAGCCACATCGGATTCACCGCGCTGCTCAGCTCACGGCCGAAGGCTTGGAGGTCGCCATGCGACTCGCTCATCAGCGGAAAGTACTCATACTGAGAATTGTATGCACCGCCGCCAGAGCCGACGTAGATGCCGCTTCGATCGGAAAACGTCGCCGCGTCATCGGGACTCAGCGTGTCGCGGTGCGTCGTGAAGCTCGCGCTGTCGATGGCGCGGCCCGCGGCGTAGAGCCCGAGCATGTCGGTGCGACGGATCAGCTTGTGCAGCTTCCGGTCCTCGACCAGTGCCCGCGGATTGAAGTCTGTCATTTCCGCGGCCACCGCCACCGGCCACCCCGTGGTGTCCCACTGCTGTATGGGTCCGATCGCCGAGCGCCCCTCGCGTAACGCGCTAAGGATTTCCGCGGGGTCCATGCCCGAGCCACAGACGGCGCCGGACCCGGTGATGAGCACTTTCGCCTTGGCCATGATCGCCGCGCAGCTGTCAGCCGCGGGCCCCGCTTTCCACGATCTCGGGGTGGCGCAGCACCACGCAACTGTTCGATCCGCCGAAGCCGAAGGAATTGGAGAGCGTCATCCGCACCCGTTGCTTGCGGGGAGCGCCGACGACAAAGTTCAGATCGCAGTCGGGATCCGGTTCCTTCAGGTTGGCGTTGATCGGGATTTCACCGTGCTCGATGGCAAGCGCGCAAAGCGCCACCTCGACCGCGCCCGCGGCGGCAATCAGGTGCCCCATCGTGCTCTTGGTGGAGCTGACCGACACCTCCTGCACGCGCGAGCCGAATACAGTGTGGATCGCCGCGCTTTCGCTCTTGTCGTTCATATGCGTCGACGTTCCGTGAGCGTTGATGTAATCGACGTCGGCAGGCGTCGCGCCGGCGTCGGAGAGCGCCGATCGCATCGACTGGATCGGCCCGTCGCCGTCGGGCGGCGAATCCGTAATGCGATACGAGGACAGTGAATTGCCGTCGCCCGCGAGCTCCGCGTAGATATGCGCACCCCGTCGCCGCGCCGACTCCCATTCCTCGAGCACCAGAAATCCCGCGCCTTCGCCGAGCACGAAACCGTTACGCGTCGCGTCGAAGGGCCGGCTCGCGCGCTCGGGCGTCTCGTTGTCCGCGGACACCGCGGACAGGAGGCAAAACCCGGCCAGCCCGACCGGGCTGATCATCGAGTCGAAGCCTCCGGCCAGCGCAAAATCGACGCTCCCGCGACGGATCAGCTTCATCGCGGTGCCGAGCGCCTGCCCTCCCGAGGCGCACGCGGTATGCACCGACGTTGCATAGCCGCGGATCCCGAAGCGGCGCGTCAGCAGCGCCAGGCCGCCGGCCGCCTGGCTGCGGCAAAACACCATCGGATCGTTGGCCTTGTCGTTCTGGAGAAGGAGGTCTGGATGCAACTCGCCGTCGGTCGCGGCTTGATCCTGGACCCCTGCGAGATCCTCATAAGCGACGCCCATCATGCCGCTGCCGACCGCGCAGCCCCAACGCTCGCCGGTCGCAGGCGTGGGCGCGATGCCCGCATCGCGGATCGCCTGCTCGGCGGCGGCGAGCGCAAAACGGTGCGAGCGGTTGGCGAACTTGATCAGCTTTCGATCCGCGTCCAGATTCGAATCGTCGAAGCCCTTGACTTCGGCGGCGATGCGCGTCGAAAAACCGCTGGCATCGAACAGGCTGATCGGTGCCGCGCCGCTCTTTCCTGCGAGCACCGCGTTCCACGTCGTCGCGACATCGTTGCCGACCGGAGTGACCAGGCCGAGACCGGTGATCGCTACCCGGCGCTTCAGTGCATTCATGTCGGCTCCCTTGCCGCAAACTCCACTCGCGCAGTCGCTACCGTCTTGCCGGCAACCTGTGCACTCAGCATGACGCGCGCGGCTCGAGCGTCCTCACTTGCGTCCTGTTTCGAAAGCGTGGCCCCGAGCTCGACCTCCTGGCCCGGGGCGATGAAGGCGCGCATCTTGACGTGGGTCATGCGCGATGCGACCGGGCTCGCGAATTGCGCGCCGCAGGTCCTTTCGACGAGCTCCGTCGCCAGGCGGATCTGCGCGTCCAGCAACAATGTCGCGGGAAAAACCGGGTTGCGCGGAAAGTGGTC
>DASZZK010000097.1:0-4071 GCA_035544975.1 Casimicrobiaceae bacterium
CATCCTCCCGCGTGCATATTACTCGCCCGCGCCCGCCGCGTGGCCGCGGGGGCTTAGAATCGAGCCTTCTATGCGCAAGCTACCCAACATCCATCCCGGTGAAGTCTTGCTGGAAGAATTTCTGATCCCTATGAAGATCAGCCAGAACGCCCTCGCTCGCTCGATCGGCGTGCCACCGCGGCGCATCAACGAGATCGTTCTCGGCAAGCGGGCGATTATCGCCGACACCGCGCTTCGGCTCGCGCACTACTTCGGTACATCGGAACAATTCTGGATGGCGCTGCAGGCCAGCTACGACCTCGAAGAAGCGCGCAACAAGCTAGGTAGCCGGCTGAAGCAGTTGGACACGCTACGGCTTATCTGAAGGCGGTTGAAGGCACGCTCAACGAATGGCGCACCGCCGAAGACGAAAAAGCGTATGGCAAGCGGGCGGACGCCGTACGGGCGAAGCTCGCCGCGCTCGATCTCAGTGAGAAGGACGTCTCGGATGCGGGCGCCTAGGCACGCAAGTCGGGTAGCAAGACCGGGAGATGAGCCGCGCACCTCGAGTCGTTCTCGACACGTACGAGTTTCTTGTCACCGGCGACCGCGACCTTCTGGCACTGGCGAATCGGTTCACCTGTGCGATTATGAAGCCCGAGGCTTGGCTGCAAACGCTGGCGAAGGTTTGATGTGCGAAGCCGCGCAATAACCACCACCTGGACGCAACGATGAACCTGCCCACTGCCGACGAACTGGCCGCGCTGGCCGCATTCGATACGCCGACGATCTGCAACGCGCTCGAGGTCGTCATGCCAGAGACCCGGAAGGGCGGCTACACGGTGCGCCCGCTGGTATGCGGCTTTCCCGACATGGCGCCAGTGGTCGGCTACGCGCGCACGGCGACGATCCGCGCGCAGCAGCCACCCGCAGGCACCCCCGCCGACGCACGCAAGCTGCGCCACGCGTACTACCGATTCGTCGACGCCGGGCCGAAGCCCTCGCTGATCGTCATCGAGGACCTCGACGGCGCCAATGCCGGTTACGGCGCGTTCTGGGGCGAGGTGCAGTCGGCGATTCATCGCGGGCTGGGCGCGATCGGCCTGGTGACGAACGGCTCGATCCGCGACCTGCCGCAATGGGCGCCCGGCTTCCAGGTGCTGGCCGGGACCGTCGGGCCGTCGCATGCGTTCGCCAACCTCGTGGCCTTCGACGTGCCGGTCACGGTCGCAGGAATGCCGGTGCGCACCGGCGACCTCGTCCATGCCGATCGCCACGGCGCGGTGGTGATCCCGCCCGCGGCCGTCCGCGACCTGCCCGCCGCGGCGCGCCAAGTGGCCGCGCGCGAGGCGATGATACTCGCCGTGGCGCGGGCGCCCGGCTGCACCGCAGAAAAACTCATCGACGTCTTCGAAGCATTGGACGCCATCCACTGACGCCCCGCATCAGGTTTGCGACCTTCCTGGAACGGTGTTACAACCCACGCAGCAGCCGCTTAAACAAATCCGATCTGTGAAGGAAGCCCCATGATCAAGTGGGCCATTATCTTTTTCATCATCTCGCTCGTTGCCGGTCTGTTCGGTTTCACTGGAGTCGCCGCAGGCTCCAGGACTATTGCCAAGGTTCTGTTCTTCGTTGCTCTCGTCATCTTCCTGATCGTCATCGTCTTCGGCGTCTTGTTGGGGATGTTAGTGTTTTAATCCGACAGGCATGCGTCGCCATGGCGACAATACACACCGGCAAGGACGAGCTCCAGAAGATCGCGCGCGATGCGATGCTCCAGCGCGGGCTCCTGCCGGATTTTTCACCCGCCGTCATCGCCGAAACCAGCCGGATCACGCAGGCCGCCGCGGCGTCCGGCGCCGCGATTCGCGATCTGCGCGGCCTGCTCTGGGCGTCGATCGATAACGACGATTCCCTTGATCTCGATCAGCTCTCGGTTGCCGAGCCTCTGACGGGTGGTGCGGTAAAAATCCTCGTCGCCATAGCCGACGTCGACGCGCTGGTAGAAAAAGATTCCGCGATCGACGGCCACGCGTCGACCAACACGACCTCCGTGTACACGGCGGCAACAATCTTTCCGATGCTCCCGGAGAAACTGTCGACCAACCTCACTTCGTTGGCTGAGGGTCAGGAACGACTGGCAATCGTAATCGAAATGGTGATTGCCACCGACGGCACGGTGACGACATCCGACATCTATCAGGCAACCGTGCTCAATCGCGCCAAGCTTGCCTACAACGCGGTTGCCGCCTGGCTCGACGGCACTGCGCCCGCGCCGTCAAAGCTTTCGGCGGTGCACGGACTGGATGAACAGCTTCGTATCCAGGATCGAGTAGCGCAGGCGTTGAAACGGGTGCGCCACGCCCGTGGTGCGCTGCGGCTGGAAACTCTGGAAGTGCGGGCGGTATTCGACGATGGTGCGCTGGCCGATCTTCTGCCGGACGAAAAAAATCGGGCGAAGGAACTGATCGAGGATTTCATGATTGCGGCCAACGGCGTAACCGCAAGATATCTCGACAAGAAGGGCCTGCCATCGCTGCGCCGGGTGCTGCGTACCCCCGAGCGCTGGGACCGGATCGTCGCGCTGGCGGCCGGGTCGGGAGAGTCGTTGCCGCTCGCGCCTGATGCCGCTGCGCTGGACGCTTTCCTGACCAAACGCCGTGATCTCGACCCGGCGGCCTTTGCCGACCTTTCGCTCGCCGTGGTCAAGCTGCTGGGCTCGGGCGAGTATGTGCTCCAAGTACCCGGCCAGCCATCCGAGGGCCACTTCGGGCTGGCCGTGAAAGACTACACGCATTCCACGGCGCCGAACCGCCGGTTTCCCGACCTTGTCACTCAACGTCTGTTGAAATCGGCGCTCGCCGGGCGGCCGTCGCAGTACACCAACGACGAGCTCACGACGCTGGCGCGCCATTGCACCGACCAGGAGGACAACGCGGCAAAGGTGGAGCGGCAGGTCGGGAAGTCTGCCGCAGCGCAGCTTCTCACTTCGCGAATCGGCGCGCGCTTTGATGCCATCGTCACCGGCGCATCGGACAAGGGGACATGGGTGCGCATTTCCGGGCCGACGGCTGAGGGCAGAGTCGTCCGCGGATTCGAGGGCCTCGATGTTGGGGACCGCGTCGCAGTGCAACTGCTACGCACCGATGTCACGCGTGGATTCATCGACTTTGCAGCAGTGCGCCAGACACCATGAATTCGACCGATCGACCCGGCAAGCCACTCGCCTACAAGAACGAGCGGTTCCTCGACAGCGACGATGCGCGTCCGCTGCGCATCCTTGCCGAATACCTGGAACCCCTGCACGCTTTCCACCGCGAACACGTTCGCGACACGATCGTGTTCTTCGGCTCCGCACGATTGGCGTCCGAGGGTCCGCTGGGCCATTACTACGACGAGGCGCGCGAACTGGCGCGCCTTATCACAACGTGGTCGAAGAATCTCCCGTCGCACGCTCATAGGTACGTCGTTTGCACGGGCGGTGGCGGGGGCATCATGGAAGCTGCCAACCGCGGCGCATCCGAGGCCGGCGGTAAGACCATCGGCCTCAACATCGGGTTGCCGCACGAGCAGCAGGCGAACGCTTACATCACACGGGAACTGACGTTCGAGTTCCACTACTTCTTCATGCGCAAACTCTGGTTTGCGCATCTGGCGCGCGCGCTGGTCGTGTTCCCAGGCGGGTTCGGCACCCTCGATGAGCTGGCCGAAATCCTGACCTTGATGCAGACGAGAAAGTTTGGTCGCCACATTCCGGTCGTGCTCTACGGGTCGAGTTACTGGAACGAGATCATCAATTTCAATGCCCTCGTCCGGCACGGCATGATCAACCGCAAAGATCTTTCGCTGTTCCAGTTCGCCGACGATCCTGCTACCGCACTTGGACTATTGCAGACGGGAATCGCAGCGGAGCTGGAGGAGAAGACGCCCGCGATCGCGCACTCGCGAACAACGCACAACTGAGGCACTCTCTGGCTGATAGCTTGACCCACGGTGTATATTACAGTAATATACACTCATGATTGACCTCGCTCGGATTGTCGGGTTCGAATGGGACGCTGGAAACGCGCGAAAGAATGAAAAGCATGG
>DASZZK010000098.1:0-1790 GCA_035544975.1 Casimicrobiaceae bacterium
TAAACGCGTTGCGCGTTTGCGGTGCGGTGAAGCGTAAGGCGTGCGCGATTTCTCCCGCCGCCACCTGCTCGTAGAGCACCAGGCCGGCGAGGATGGGCAGACCCGCGGCATCGGCTGAGGTCCAGGTCGGCGGGCGCAGCGAATTGCCGAGCACATCGAACACCGCGCCCGATCCGGCGGCCCAGCTACCGTCCGGGTTGGAATACGCCGCAAAGAGTTCGTATAGCTTGCCTGCGGTGCAGTCCAGCACTAGCACATGCCGGTCGCCGCCGGCTTGAGGTCCGCCTTCAATCGGGGCGTCGGGTGGAACGGGATAGGGACCCGGATCGCTCTCTCCGGCGTAGGTGAAGCTGACCGGAACCTTGGACTGCGAGCTTCTAACTGTGATGAACGGGATGCCGTTGGGCGCGCCGTCATAGACAGTTCCAAAGTCGGGATGCAAGGTCCTGGTCACGCCGATGGTAGCCACGTACGCGTTCGAGTTGGCGTCTACCGGCAGCGTGTCGATCGCGGTGTTCCAGACATTGTCGATGGGGAACAGCGGACAGACCATCAGAATTGCCGAGCCCGCCGCGGGCGGCGCGATGGCGATAGCCAGCGCCCCGACATAGACCCAAGCTCGCGGAAAAACCATTCGACAAGTCCTCGGAGCAAAGCACGATTATGCCATCATCATAAGGCCCGGAGTTCGATAAGGCGCAAATAATGTTTTAGCAGCACAATCGCGCCATTTACCATTGATCGCCGGGCGCTGCGGCCCCATCTGCAAGCCATGCCTCCTATCACCACCGCGCTTATCGTCGCCAACGTCGCCGTTTTCCTGCTGCAGGGGATCGCGCCAGGCATCGTGGTTCCACTCGCCCTGTGGCCGCTTGCAGCCTCGGTCAGCGGCGTCGGCGCGAGCTTTGGCCCATGGCAGTTGCTGACCTACGCCTTCCTTCATGGCGGCATCGTTCATCTCGCGTTCAACATGTTTGCGCTCTACATGTTCGGCGGCGCGATCGAGCAGGTCTTCGGCCCGCGGCGGTATTTGATCTATTACTTCGTCTGCGTTGTTTCAGCGGCGGTGTCGCAGCTGATCGTCGCCGCGATGATGGGCGGCGTTTATCCGACCGTGGGCGCATCGGGTGGCGTGTTCGGCCTGCTGCTCGCCTACGCCATTTACTTTCCGCATAGCCGCGTGGTGCTGCTTTTTCCACCGATCCCCATGCCGGCACGCGTGTTCGTCTTCGTCTATGCGGTCATCGAGTTGTACCTCGGTGTCACGGGCAGCCAGGCGGGGGTGGCCCATTTCGCTCATCTGGGCGGCATGATCGGCGGCTTCATCATGCTTCGCTTGTGGCGAAGCTCGGCTACGATACGCCGCCGCGATCCGCGTCTGTAGCATCTCGCGAAGAGAAACTCGCGTCGCAACGTCGCGCACCGCCGGCGACGCGCTTGTCCGTTGCGTTATTTCGTGGACGCTGCGCCTGTCGCGGCAGGGCGCGCGAGGCGCTCCCTTTCGCCGATCTCCTGCCAGCGGCGCTTGTCGGCCGCATAGCGCGCGACAATGCGCTCGAGATCCTGCTTTTTCTGCACCAACGACGCGTTCTGAGTTTCGATCTCTGCCTGCAACCGGGCAAGCTCCTGCTGGTCCGCCGGCGGCAAGCCCTTGGCGCCCAGCTCGGCATTGCGCTTTTGCAGCTCCGCCTGACGCTTGGCAAGCGAGGCTGTATAGCTGCGGGCAATCTCCATCTGCTGCTCGATGGCCTGGCTCGCGCGATTGCGGGCGAGATCGATTTCGCCCTCGG
>DASZZK010000099.1:0-3524 GCA_035544975.1 Casimicrobiaceae bacterium
GCGTTGCCGAGCACCGACTGCATCATGTCCAGATAAAGTCTCTCTCGCGTCACGCCAGGCGCCTTGGAGTACTCGACGAGCACCTGCTTGAAGCGGCTGGCGTCGCCATCGGCTCTCTGCACGACGCTGGCGTTGTAGCCGTCGGCTTCCTGCAGGAGGCGTGACGCCATGCCGCGCGCGAGCGGAACGACGTTGTTCGCGTACGCCTGGCCTTCGTTCTTCTGCCGCTCGCGATCCTGGCTCGCCTTGACCGCATCGTCGAATGCCGCCTGCACCTGTTCGGGCGGCTGGGTATTCTGCAGCGTCACCTTCTGCACATAGACTCCCGTGCCATACCGATCGAGCATCTCCTGCATCTTCTTTTCGGTTTCGGTGGCGATCTGCGCGCGTCCCTCGTAGAGCGCGAAATCCATCTGCCTGCTGCCGACGACTTCGCTGATGGCGGTCGCCGCGACCTGCGCCACGATGTCGTCCGGCTTGCGCGCATTGAATACGTACTCCGCGGCATTCTTCAGGTTGTATTGCACCGCGAACTGAATGTCGATGATGTTCTCGTCATCGGTCAGCATCAGCGATTCCTTGGCGATCTTGTTCTTGGGATTGCTGTTGCGGTAACCGATTTCGACGGTCTTCACCTGTGAGAAATCGACGACCTCGACGGCCTCGATCGGAAACGGAAGGTGGTAGCGAAGCCCGGGCTGCGTCGCCTCGGTGAAGCGTCCGAAATGCGTCACAATGCCGCGGCGCCCTTCGTCGACGATGTAGAAACCGCTCGCCAGCCAGACGAGAAGGACCAGCGCCGCGAGCAGGCCTACGCCTCCGATCGGCAGCGAACGGCGGGGCGGCTCGCCGTCGCCGGGCGGCGTCGTGCGGCCGAACATCTCGGAGAGGCGACGGTTGACGTTGCGCCAGATCTCGTCGAGATCGGGCGGCCCGCTGCGGCCGCGCTTACCCCATTGCGGGTCGTTGAGGGACATGGCAGATTGCCTTGCGGCGGGCTTGGGCGGGATGGAGAGTCTTGTCAGGTGGGTCTGGCGCCGCGTCAGGCGGTCGCCGCCCGAGTCGCGGGGCGGGGGAACCGCTCGGCCAGCGCGGCGCGCATTTCGGGCACGCCCGCGCCGGTCAGCGCGCTCAGACGAACGGAGGCAATTTTACCATATTCGTCGCGCTCGACTCCGGGCGCGTGTTCCGCGATATCGCACTTGTTCAACACCATGATCCGCGGAACATCATCGGCGCCGATCTCGGAGAGCACCGCGTCGACGGCGGCAATCTGCCGCACACGATCGGGGTGACTCGCGTCGATCACGTGCAGCAAAAGGTCGGCGTCGACGGCTTCCTTCAGCGTACCTCGAAAGGCGGCGACCAGATCGTGCGGCAGATCCTTGATGAATCCCACCGTGTCCGAGGCGACGATGGTTTCCGCGCCCGGCAACGCCAGCCGGCGCAGCGTGGTGTCGAGGGTCGCGAAAAGCTGGTCCGCGGCGAAGCTCTCGGCGCCGGTCAGGCGGTTGAACAGAGTCGATTTGCCGGCGTTGGTGTAGCCCACCAGCGCGACGTTGCGAACCGCGGCGCGCCGTCGCGCGCGCCGCTGCGTCTCGCGCTGGCGGCCGACATGCTGGAGCCGATCCTTGAGCAACTTGACGCGCTGACCGATCAGGCGGCGGTCGCTCTCGAGCTGCGTCTCGCCGGGCCCGCGCAGTCCGATGCCGCCTGTTTGCCGCTCGAGGTGGGTCCAGCCGCGCACCAGGCGGGTCGAAAGATGGGCGAGTTGCGCGAGCTCGACCTGAAGCTTGCCTTCCGCGCTCTGCGCCCGCTGCGCGAAAATATCCAGAATAAGGCTCACTCGATCGACGACACGGCAGTCGAGCGCCCGCTCCAGGTTGCGCTGTTGAGCCCCGGACAGGGAATGATCGAAGATCACGATGTCGGCGCCGCTTTCGATCCGCCGGACGGCGATCTCGGCGACCTTGCCGCTGCCGGCGAAAAGCGCCGGATCGGGCCTTGCCCGGCGGGCGGTGATAACTTCCGTCACGGTCGCTCCGGCCGACAGCGCCAGCGCCTTCAGCTCGTCAAGTCGCTCCGCAAGATCGCCTTCGCCGAAATCAATCTCGACCAGCAGCGCCCGATCGCCACGTTCGGGACGGTCAAGCATCGCCGGACTTGAGCACGCCCGGGATCATCGGGCCGACGCCAGCGCCGGCACGCTCACGCGAAACCGAGGGCCGGGCGATCGGCCAAGAAACGCGGGTCAGGGTTCGCGATCGTTTTCGTGCGGAGGCATGGTAACGGCGCGTGCGGGAACGACGGTCGAGATGGCGTGCTTGTACACCATCTGGGTGACCGTGTTCTTCAGCAGCACGACGTACTGATCGAAAGACTCGATCTGACCCTGCAGTTTGATGCCGTTGACGAGGTAGATCGAGACCTGTACGTGCTCCTTGCGGAGAGTGTTCAGGAACGGGTCTTGTAGCATTTGCCCTTTATTGCTCATTGGTGTTGCTCCGCTTATGGTTGGAAGCTTTGAAGCTGCTGCGCTTGCGGTACTGCACTGCTCGCGACAGCCGCGAATTGGCCACCGCAGGGCCGCTTGCCAGCAATATGGCCGGCGGGCGCAACGGTTTGGCCGGACTCCAGGTGCTATTTGGAACGGCGGGGCTTGCGACGGGCGGCAGACCCCGCATACGGGTTGGCGCCGGTCTTGAATTGTATCCTAAGCGGCGTTCCCTGCAATTTGAACACGTCGACGAAGAAATGTTCCAGAAAGCGACGATAGGTTTGCGGGATGGTGCCCAGCGCGGATCCGTGAATCACGATCACCGGCGGATTCATTCCCCCCTGGTGGGCATAGCGCAGCTTCGGCCGTACCAAGCCTGCGCGCGGCGGCTGCTGCAGGGCCACCGCATCGGCCAGCGCGCGGGTGAGCTTGGGCGTAGGCAGCTTGGACATTGCGGCGGCGTACGCGCCGTCGACCGAGCGCAACAGCGGCCCGATGCCTTTCCCGTCGCGCGCCGAGATCGTGTGCATCTTGGCGAAAGCGAGGAAGCCCAGCTTGCGTCCGAGCTCCCGTTTTATTTCGGCGCGTTCATCGGTGCCGATGTCGTCCCACTTGTTCACCGCTACCACCAGGGCCCTTCCGGCGTCGAGAATGTGACCCGCGATGTGCGCGTCCTGCTCCGATATCTCGGCTTGCGCATCGAGCAGCAGGACGACCACGTTGGCATCCTCGATCGCCTGCAGCGTCTTGATCACTGAAAATTTCTCGATCGCTTCGAAGACCTTGCCGCGGCGGCGCACGCCCGCGGTGTCGATCAGCGTGTAATGGCGGCCGTCGCGATCGAAGTCGAGATACAGCGCATCGCGCGTGGTGCCCGGCTCGTCGAATGCGATCACCCGTTCCTCGCCGAGCAGCGTGTTGACCAATGTCGATTTGCCCACGTTGGGCCTGCCGACGATGGCGACCTTGATTCGCGATCCGTCGTGGCCGGCGTCCGCGTCGGTTGAATCGTCGGCGCCTTTCGCGG
>DASZZK010000100.1:0-6671 GCA_035544975.1 Casimicrobiaceae bacterium
CGAACGCGGTGCCCTTCCACACCCTAGCAAACCTTATCGAACGGGGCGTCACGTCTACGTCAGCCGCATCGGCATTCAAACCTTGTCGGCGCGGCAGCCGCTTGGGCTCGTCGAGCAGAGAACCCGGGTGGCGCGCGATCCCTATGGACTGCTAGACTCGGCGTCGCGGTTTTACCGAGACTTTTATGAAAGACTCGCGTGGACACTCGCGTCGCGGCGCCGTCCGCATCCGTCGACGCGACCAGGACAAACAAGGATCGCCCGGTGAGACTGAAACGCTTTTCCATCATCCTGTTGTCGGTGACAGCCACCGTCACGGTCGGACTGTTCCTCCTCAACATCTCGTCCGGCGAGCCAAAGATCACCGAGCGCATCGAGCATCACTATGGCATCGCCGATCCGCAATTTCAACGCTCGATGAGCGTGTTGCTGGGACCACCTTTGGTCGACGGCAACCGGGTCGATACCCTGCTCAACGGAAGACAAATCTTTCCCGCGATGCTTTCCGCCATCCGCTCCGCAAAAAAGAGCATCACCTTCGAGACCTACATCTACTGGTCCGGAAAAGTGGGCAAGCAATTTGCAGCCGCGCTCGCCGAGCGTGCGAAGAGTGGCGTGCACGTTCACCTGCTGCTGGACTGGGTCGGCAGCAGCAAGATGGATCAGAGCTTGCTCGACTCGATGCTCAGCGCCGGCGTCGCGATCGAGAAATATCATGCGCCGAAGTGGTACACGATGAGCAAGCTCAACAACCGGACTCACCGAAAGCTGCTGGTCATCGACGGCAAAGTCGGATTTACCGGCGGCGTTGGAATCGCCGACGAATGGGACGGCAACGCACAGGGCCCGGACCATTGGCGCGACACGCACTTTCGAATCGAAGGGCCCGCGGTCTCCCAGATGCAGGCGGCATTCATCGACAACTGGCTCAAGGTGACCGGGACCGTTCTCGACGGGCCGGATTATCTTCCTCCTGAATCCCCGGTCGGCAAGGACCTCGCACAGATGTTCAAGAGCTCACGGGAAGGCGGCTCGGAGAGCATGCAGTTGATGTATCTGCTGTCGATCGTCTCGGCGACACGCAGCATCGACCTTGCGATGGCCTATTTCGTCCCGGACGAACTCAGCGAATCGGCATTGGTCGACGCCATGAAGCGCGGCGTCAAGCTGAGGATGATCCTGCCAGGCCCCTATACGGACACCGAGGTCTTGCGGCAGGCGTCGCACGCCAAATGGGGACGCTTGCTGCGGGCCGGGGCCGAGATCTACGAATTCGAGCCGACGATGTTCCACTGCAAGGTGATGGTCGTCGACGGATTGTGGTCGAGCGTGGGTTCGACCAATTTCGACAACCGCTCTTTTCGCTTGAACGACGAAGCCAATCTCAACGTCTTCAGCGCCGAATTTGCCGACCGCCAGACTACCATTTTCAACGAGGATTTGAAGCGTTCGCGGCGGGTGAGCTACGAGGAATGGCAGAACCGGCCGTGGATGGAGAAGGTCTCGGAGCGTGCGGAGGCGCTGCTCAATTCGCAGCTCTGAAGGAGCCGAGCGGCCGCCTAAGGTGGGTCCGCGGCCGCGGTAGAAGGGTCAGTGTCCGCGAAACGCCTTGGAGTCAAGCCACATGCAGACGGCTTCCTTGAGGGCGACGCCCGCCCATTCGAAACCCGGGGCGTGCGGATTCAGGTTGCCGGCATGATTGACGATCAACCCGTACGCGCGCCTGATCTCGTCGGCGCTGCGCTGCGGATTCGCAACTGCCGCGCGAAACTCCTGTACTTCCGACACCAAGCTGGTCGGCGTGAGTAGTTGTCCAAGGTCTTGCCTGTTCATTACAATCCTTTCGCTGCTCCGGCTTGGGTACCGTCGATCGATGCCGACGCTGCCGGTGCAGGTTGATCCTCGCATCTACTCCTACGCAAGGACCGTACCAAGGAGCGCGCCAACGGGCGTCATGGCAGCAGCTTTCGGGCAAAACCCGGCGATGGAAATGAAAGGGTATGCCTCGGTGGGAAGCCGGGACGACGCCCAGAGGCAGCGAGGTGACGTCCTTGGTCGGCTCAGGGGGGCGAGTGCGCACCAGCCCCCGCGTGGGTGGGTTGGCCGAGAATCTCGACCTTTACCCGAGCGACGCCGCTGCGCATTCCAAGCGCGGCGGCGGCGCGCGAAGAAAGATCGACAATTCTTCCTTGAATATGCGGGCCACGATCATTGACCCGCACCCGCACCGACTTGCCATTGTCGAGGTTGGTGACCCTGACCTCGGCGCCGAATGGCAAGGTCCGGTGCGCCGCGGTCAGACTATTGCTGTCGTAGCGCTCTCCGCTCGCCGTGCGTTTCCCGTTGAGATGCTCGCTGTACACTGATGCCAAGCCCTTTTGGGCAGGTGGCAACGCGGCGCCACTGGCAATGGCTCCGATCAAGCAGCTGCAGATGGCTGCCAACCCGATCGATACGCCAAGCACCGCCGCCGCACTCCTGGGGCTCATGGCTGACGCTCTCATTATCGGCCAGCGATTGCAAGGCAGGGTCCGGCGTCGCACATCGCGGATCGTCGGCCACAGTCCTACAGTAAGTGTTGCGCGGCGCCGATTCCGCGCGCGGTGGCCTCATGCCACACTGCAACGCAGCCGGCAGTCGATTCCACTGCCGCGTCGATGAGGAGGAGACTCACATGGAACGAACAATGTCACCGAATCCGGCGAACGCGGGTCTGAGTCCGTTGCGCCGGTGCGTGCGGTGACATGAAACGGCCCGTGACCTCGGAAGGCTCCGCGCCGAGACGGCGTCAATTCGGCGAGCGGTCGACATACATTCTGAAAAACCCGGGTGGATTCGCGCTTTGCGTGCTCAAGGCCTTTCGCAAAAACCAGGGCTTGCTGCTGGCCGGCGCCGTCGCTTACTACACGCTGCTGTCGCTGATCCCGCTTTTGATCCTCATGCTAATCGCGCTGTCGCACGTGATCGAACCGTCGCGGCTGCTGGCCACGATGACCGACTATCTCGACTTCATCGTCCCCGGGCAATCCGGGGCGCTGGTCGGCGAGCTTCGTGCGTTCCTGGAGCACGGCCAGACAATCGGCGTTGTTCTGCTGGTAACGATGATTTTTTTCAGCGCGCTCGCGTTCACGGTGCTCGAAAACGCGATGTCCGTGATTTTCTATCATCGCGTGACTGTCCGGCGCCGGCGCTTTGTCGTATCTGCGCTCCTGCCCTATATCTTCATCTTCTTTCTGGGATTGGGCCTGCTGGCGGTGACCATCGTCGCCGGCAAGCTGGGCGCGCTGGCGACGCACAACATCACGGTCTTCGGCGTTCCGCATTCACTGAGCGATTTGTCGGACTACCTGCTGTATCTGCTCGGCGTTGCCGGCGAGATCCTAATTTTGACGGCGATCTACCTGGTCATGCCGGTGGGGCGACTTTCGCTGCGCCACGCGCTGATCGGCGGCGTCACCGCGGGACTACTGTGGGAGCTGACACGGCACCTGCTGGGCTGGTATTACGGCACCATGTCGCAGGTACGCGTTGTCTACGGCTCGCTGACGACGGCGATCCTGGCGCTGCTATCGGTGGAGATCGGCGCCATTCTCCTGCTGCTCGGCGCGCAGGTCATCGCCGAATATGAAAGGATCGGCCGCGAGCCGGCGACTACTCCGCAGAAGGGGCTGACCACCGAAACGCGAACTGCGCCGCGGGAGCGCGGCGCTTGACTGCGGGGTCGATGGCGGACCGCGCGGTCCGCCCAAGACCATCCGGCCGGCAATGGCGCGTCATGAAATGGCTGGCATGCTCGATCTCGATCCCGCTTCTCTGCGCTTGCGTCACCTTGACGGTCGAGCCGCGCGCCGTCGTCTCCAGTCCGGGCGGGACCGCTCGGGTCACGACGCTCCGATGCGACGCCGTCGACCGCGTGTTGCAAACGGCTGGCGACGGTGAGCTAACGGATGCGCTGGATCGGCGCCCGTTCAAAGTCCTGACGTGGAACATTCACAAGCAGGGCGACTCCGGCTGGGAGCGCGATCTGTCGGCGTTCGCCGCCGCCAACGACGTGGTGCTGTTGCAGGAGGCCGTATTGCAGCCGCCGCTGCGCAAGATCCTGAACGATACGGGTCTGCGTTGGTCGATGGCGAGTTCCTTCCTGCTCGACGCCGACGACATCGGCGTATTGACCGCGACCCGCATCGCGCCGATCGCCAGTTGCACGCAACGCGTGGTCGAGCCGCTCATTCGCATTCCTAAATCAGCGGTGATCAGCTGGCTGCCTATTGCCGATACAGCGGTCGACACGGCGGCCGGCACGCGGGAAACGCTCGCGATCGTCAATATTCATTCCATCACCTTCGAGCTTGCTCTGGACGTGTATCGCAGCCAGCTCGAGCCGCTGGCCGACGCGCTCGCCGGGCATCGCGGCCCGATTATTTTCGCCGGCGATTTCAACACCTGGAACGATGCCCGCGACCGGGTCGTGAGCGAAATCGCGGCACGCTTGGGGCTGACCGAACTCAACTTGCGGGTCGACCAGCGAGCCGTCTTCTTCGGCCGCCACCTCGACCATATTTTCATTCGCGGGCTGGAGACGGTCGACGTCATCGCTGTTCCGGTCACCTCGTCGGACCACAACCCCATGTCGGCGACGCTACGCATCCCCTAGGCATGCGCGCCAAAGTCCAAGGCTCAATGTCGCAACCGATAACGCTGCTACGGCATAGCGTAGGACTATTGTTTCGATAGTATAAATACACTTGAACTATCGGCCCGGTGCCCCGATCATAGGATCATCGCCATCGAACTTTAACCAGGAGCTCATCGTGTCAGAACCTAATCTAGCCAATCGTGAAGGACAGCGTGTCCCTGAAGTCAGCTTCCGCATCCGCCGTAACGGCGAATGGGCAACCGTGACCAGCGACGACATTTTTTCGCACAAGAATGTCGTCGTCTTTTCGCTGCCGGGGGCATTCACGCCGACCTGTTCGTCGACGCACTTGCCGCGATTCAACGAGCTCGCGCCGGTGTTCAAGGCACAGGGCATCGACGCCATCGTCTGCATCTCGGTCAACGACCCGTTCGTGATGGAGGAATGGGGACGCGATCAGGAAGCCCAAAACGTATTTCTGCTGCCCGACGGCAACGGAAAATTTACCGAGCAGATGGGCTTGCTGGTCGACAAATCCGATTTGAACTTCGGCAAGCGCTCCTGGCGCTACTCGATGCTCGTTCGCGACAAGGTGATCGAAAAAATGTTCATCGAGCCGAATGAGCCGGGCGACCCATTCAAGGTATCCGATGCCGACACCATGCTCGCGTATCTGAACCCCAACGCGAAGAAGCCCGATCAGGTCGCCATTCTTACGCGCGAAGGCTGCTCGTTCTGTGCCAAGGCCAAGCGCCTGCTCGCCGACGCGGGGTATGATTTTGCCGAAGTTCCGCTGCCGCATACCATACGCACCAAGGCTTTGGGAGCTATAGCGTCCGCGGGGACGGTGCCGCAGGTATTCATCAACGGGCGCCTGATCGGAGGATTGGAAGATCTGACGGCGTTCGTGAAGAAGGCCGCGTAAAGGCAAGTGACGTCAACTAAGGTCAAGTAAGCACGCGTGGCGGCGTACGACCAAGACCCACCGGTCTCGATGTCGATGAGCCGAACGTGACAAAGGCACAGCAATGGCAACGACGCAATCGAGCATTGAGACCGACGTAGCCGTCATCGGCGCGGGTACCGCTGGCCTTGCGGCGTATCGCGCCGCCAAGCTCGCGGGCAAGCGTGTGCTCTTGATCGAAGGCGGCGAACACGGCACGACCTGCGCGAGAGTGGGATGCATGCCGAGCAAGCTGCTGATCGCCCCTGCCGAAGCCGCGCATGCCGTCGCACGGTTTGCCGCGTTCGGAATGCAGCCCGTTGCGGTCAAGGTCGATCGCCGGGCGGTGATGGAACGCGTCAGACTCGAGCGCGACCGGTTCGTCGCATTCGTGACCGACGACGTCGATTCCATCCCCGAAGCCGAAAAGCTCGGCGGCCGTGCCACCTTTGTCGATGACCGGACGCTGCGGGTCGACGATCGCTTGCTGGTCAAGGCGGCCGGCATCGTCATCGCCACCGGGTCCTCACCTGTCTTTCCGGTCGCCTGGCGCGCCCTCGGCGACCGGCTCGCGACCAACGAGGACGTCTTCGAATGGGCCGAGCTCCCGGAAAGCGTCGCCGTTTTCGGCCCCGGAGTGATCGGCCTCGAGCTTGGCCAGGCACTGCATCGTCTGGGCGTGCGCGTGAAGGTGTTCGGCAGAGGCGGCGGCGTCGGCCCCTTGTCGCATCCCGCGCTCATCGACTGCGCGCGCAAGGTGTTCACCCAGGAGTTCTACCTCGATACCAACGCCCATGCCGAGGTCGCCCGCGACGGCGACGAGGTGGTCGTCACCTATCGGGCACTGGAGGGAAGCACCCAGACCGAGCGGTTTGCGTACCTCGTCGCGGCCACTGGGCGGGCGCCCAACGTCGGCAAGCTCGGGCTTGAAAATACCACACTGGCGGTCGACGCCCGCGGCGTGCCGATCTACGACCGCACCACCTTGCAATGCGGCGGTTCGTCCATATTTGTCGCCGGAGACGCGAGCGACGATTCGCCCGTGCTGCATGAAGCCTCGGATGAAGGGCGCATCGCCGGCGACAACGCGGC
>DASZZK010000101.1:0-3257 GCA_035544975.1 Casimicrobiaceae bacterium
TCTGCGCGTGGTGCGCGGCGTCCTGCTCAAGGCGAATGGCTGGGCGGAGATCTGGCCCGAGGCATGGCCGATCGCGGTGTTCGGCCTTCTCGTCACCGCGATCGGGCTCAAGACCTTTCGCAGCACGCTGGACTAGCCCACAGACCTTAGCGGATGCGGCTCGCCGCGCGCATGGTTACATTGCGACTTGACGTACGATGGGGGCGACGCCTATTGTGGGACCCGTTTTCACGTTACCACCGCATGGTGATCTACTCTCACTCTCCCGCGCGCGAGTTCGGTGCTTCATGGCCGGTGCGGGCCGGTGCGGCGATTTCAGCGCGCGAACATACGCGAAGAAGGTAATGGTGATGCCCGAGTCGCCTGATTCGGCCGCGAACGCCGTATCGCCAACCGCGCATCCGCACGGCGATACCGGCACGCGCTTTCCACCGCGTTACGACGGCCCGAAATTGCTGTCGGAGGCGTTGACGCAATTGACGCGGGGCGAGGAGGCGTTCACTCGCGACGGGCCGCGTGCCGACGTCGAATACCGCGATCTGGGCTGGGCCGCGGCGACCGGCGGCGCGATCGGCGCCAAGCACATTCGCGCGATTCGACCGTTCGACGCCGAGACCGGATGGCATTGGCACGACATGAGCGGCCATTTCATTTACGTGCTCAAGGGCTGGCTCAAGTTTCGCTACGCGGGCGTCGCGGACGTGGTGACCGTCGCGGCGGGCTCATCACTTTCGCAGCCCGCGGGCGTCGCACACAACGTGGTGGGGCGCTCCGACGACCTCGAGTTGATCGAAATCAACATGCCCGCCGGGTACGGTACCTGGGAAGTCGGTGAGGGCGCTGGCGACGGAGGACACCAATGAGCTCGGATGCGATGACCGCGGCGCGGCCGCCGGCAACCAGTCGATGGCGCGCATTGGGCGGCTGGATGCGCCGGCGCGTCGGCGCGTTGCTGGTGTTCGCTGCGCTCTTCCTGCTCTGGGAATTTGCGGTGCATCTGTTCGGCATCAAGGAATATCTGCTGCCGCCGCCATCCAAAGTCTGGACCGAGTTTCTCAAACGCTACACGATCGTAATGCCGAGTGCCTGGGTCACGCTGCAGGAAATCGTCGCCGGCTACCTGCTCGCCATCGTGGTCAGCATTCCGCTCGCGCTCGCGGTCGCGTATTCGCGCTTCATGGAACAGGCCGTCTATCCGGTGATCGTGTTCCTGCAGATCATTCCGAAGATCGCGATCGCGCCGTTGTTCATCATCTGGTTCGGCTTCGGCTTTACGCCGAAGCTGCTGCTCGTGTTCCTGCTGTCGTTCTTTCCGATCGTCGTGTCGAGCCTCGCCGGCTTCAAGTCCGCCGACCGCGACGTGATGGACTTCGCGCGCACGACCGGTGCGTCGAGCTGGCGGCTGTTCTTCAAGATTCGCCTGCCGCAGGCACTGCCGCAAATCTTCACCGGCTTGAAGGTCGGCGCGGCGCTCGCGGCGACCGCCGCGGTCGTCGCCGAGTTCGTCGCATCGGACAAGGGCCTCGGCTACCTGCTGTTGCAGTACAACGGCAACATCGACACACCGATGGTCTTCGCGACCATCGTCCTTTTATCGCTGCTCGGGCTCGCCGTCTATTATGTGGTCGAGATCATCGAGCGGCTGGCGATACCATGGCACGTTTCGCAGCAGCAAACCGCGGCCGACGCCACGATGTGACGGCCGCAACCGATTCGCCGCGCGGAAAAAAAGCCACATGAACGCGCAACAACCTGGAGGAGCAACATGAAGCTGTCCCGATGCATCGTTTTCACTGCCGCGCTGGTCGCCTTGGCGGTCTCTTCCGCCACTGCGATTGCGGCGGACGCGGTTTCGTTCCGGCTGAACTGGTATCTGGGCGGGCTGCACGCGCCGTTCTATTACGGCAAGGAGCGCGGATTCTATGCTGCCGAGGGCATCGACCTGACGATCAACGAAGGCCGCGGCTCGGTGGCGACGGTGCAGGGCGTCGCCGCGGGCGCCGACACTTTCGGCCTCGCCGATTCGAGCAGCGTCATACTGACGGCGTCGAAGGGCGCGGACATCAAGTCGGTGATGTCAGTGCTGAACTCGACCGGCTACTCGGTCGTCTCGCTGGCCGAGACCGGGATCAAGACGCCAAAAGACCTCGAAGGCAAGCGCCTCGCGGTCACGCCAGGCGATCCGCTGGGACAATTGTTCCTCGCGCTTGCCGCGCACAACAAGCTCGACATGTCCAAGATCACCCTGATTCAGGTCGATCCGGCGGCGAAGGTCGTGAGCGTTCTGGAAAAGCGCGCCGACGGCCTGCTGGGCGGCGCCGACGATCAGTATTTTCTGATCAAGCAGCGTGGCATCCAGCCCGCGGCGCTGCGCTACGCGGACTACGGCGCCAACATCGTCGGCATGACCATCGTCACCAAGACCGACCTGATCAAGTCGAATCCCGACCTGGTCCGCCGCTTCGTCCGCGCGACGGTCAAGTCGTGGGAAGAGGCGAAGAAGAATCCGGGCGCGGCGGTCGATGCCACTCTGAAGGTGAAGCCGGACCTGAACCGTCAGTCGCAGCTCGAGCAGCTGATGGTCGATATCGAGTTGCTCGATTCGAACAACTCCAAGGGCAGGATCGGCTGGGGCGCGCAAGGCGACTGGGACCAGACGCTGGCGCTGCTCAAGCAATACCGCGAGCTCAAGACCGACCAGCCGTGGACGGCGTTCCACACCAACGAGTTCCTGGCGAAGTGAATCTGCGCGTCACCTACGACAAGTCGCGCGTAGCGCAGCCCGGAGCCGCCGCGCAGGTGACGCGGCCGTATGTCGAGCTGGGCCGCGCGGGTAAGACATTCCATCGTGGCCACACGTCGACTTTGGCGCTGGATGCGATCGATCTCGTCGTCGGCGAAGGCGAATTTCTGGCGATCGTCGGTCCATCGGGTTGCGGCAAGAGCACGCTGCTGCGGATGGTCGCTGGCCTGCATTCGGCGACAACCGGGGAGGTGCGCGTCGCCGGTCGCGTGGTCGCCGGCCCGCAGACCAACCTGGGCATCGTGTTTCAGAGTCCGGTGCTCCTCGACTGGCGGACCGCGCTGGACAACGTGCTGATGCAGGTCGAGCTGCGCGGCGAGAATCCGCGTGCCTATCGCGATCGCGCGGTCGAGCTGCTCGGGCAGGTGGGCTTGAGCGACTTCATCGACCGCTATCCGTACGAGCTTTCGGGGGGCATGCGGCAGCGCGTGGCGATCGCGCGCGCGCTGATTCA
>DASZZK010000102.1:0-1695 GCA_035544975.1 Casimicrobiaceae bacterium
TACGCGCCGGTCGGCGGTGAAATCACGGCCGTCAACGAGCAGGTCGTGGCGTCGCCGGAGATGGTCAACGCCGACGCGTACGGGCATTGGCTGTACAAGCTCAAGCCGGAAAACGCCGCCGATGTCGCGTCCTTGCTCGACGCGGCGGCTTATACCGCGGCCGTCGGCGAAGATTGAGACCGCGATGAAAATGGATGAACCCGGCGGCGCCGCGGCATCGCCCAGAATCTCGCTTACCGCGCTCGAGCAGCATCGCGGTTTCGTCGACCGCCACATCGGCACCAGCGAGGACGAGCAGGCAAAGATGCTCGAGCTCCTCGGCTATCCGACGCGCGCGGCTTTGATCGACGCCGTCGTGCCCGCCGCAATCCGTCTCAAGGCCCCACTCGCGCTCGCACCGGCCAAGGGCGAGGAAGAGGCGTTGCATGAGTTGAAGCAGCTTGCGGCCAAGAATCGCGTGCTCAAATCTTTCATCGGCCAGGGCTACTACGGCACCTACACGCCCGGCGTGATCTTGCGCAACGTTTTTCAGAGTCCCGCCTGGTACACCGCGTACACGCCGTACCAGCCGGAGATTTCGCAAGGCCGCCTCGAGGCCATGCTCAACTTTCAAACCATGGTCTGCGACCTGACCGGGATGGCCATCGCGAACGCGTCGATGCTCGACGAGGCGACAGCGGCGGCGGAGGCGATGACGCTGTGCCAGCGCGCGGGAAAAAGCAGGAGCATGTCGATCTATGTCGCGGACGATGTGCTGCCACAGACCATCGACGTCATCAAGACCCGGGCGCAACCGCTCGGCATCACGCTTGACGTGGGTCCTGCGTTTGCCGCGGCCGATGCCGATTGTTTTGCCGCGCTGCTTCAATACCCGGGCGCCAATGGCGACGTGCGCGACTATCGCGCGCTCGCCAACTCCCTCCACGCCAGGGGCGCGCTGGTGATCGCCGCCGCAGACCTGCTCGCAATGACGCTCTTGACGCCGCCCGGCGAATGGGGCGCCGACGCCGTCGTGGGATCGAGCCAGCGTTTCGGCGTGCCGATGGGTTTTGGCGGTCCGCACGCGGCGTTCCTCGCCACCCGCGACGAATTCAAGCGCAACCTGCCGGGTCGGCTGGTCGGAGTAACCGTCGATGCCAATGGCGAGAGCGCTTTCCGGCTCGCGCTGCAAACCCGCGAACAGCATATTCGCCGCGAAAAGGCGACGTCGAACATCTGCACGGCGCAGGTGCTGCTCGCGGTGCTGGCGAGCATGTACGCCGTCTATCACGGGCCGCATGGGCTGGCGATCATCGCCCGTCGCGTTCATCGCCTGACGGTCGTGCTCAAGGCAGGGCTGGAGCGGCTGGGGCTTGCGGTCATCAATCCGACATTTTTCGACACTCTAACGATTGCCACGGAAGAGCGCACCGCCGCCATTCGCGAAGCGGCCGTGGCCCACGGAGCGAATCTGCGCCGGGTGGATCAAGCGCATGTCGGCGTGTCGCTCGACGAGACGACCACGCGCGAGGACGTCAAACTGTTGTGGACGATATTTGCGTCCGAGGGTGCGGCGCTTCCGGATTTCCAGTCGATCGAAGCGACGATCGACGATGCGCTGCCGGCGAGTCTCGAGCGCACGTCCAGCTTTCTTACGCATCCGACGTTCAATCGCTATCACTCGGAGACCGAGATGATGCGGTACTTGCGGCGTCT
>DASZZK010000103.1:0-3364 GCA_035544975.1 Casimicrobiaceae bacterium
AACCGCTGCCGGATAAGCGCGCCGAAAACGGGTGCAGTGAGCTGCGCCAGCAGCGGCTTGGCGGCGTTGACGAGCGCCGCCCGCCCCTCGGCCGACTGCGGCGGATGGCGCGCGGCAAGCTCCTTCAAGAGAAAGTCCGACAAAGGCGTGGCCTGATCCAGCAGTGCTTCGAACGCGGACCTGCCGCGCTGGCGGATCGTGTCGTCGGGGTCCTCGCCGTCGGGCAGAAACAAGAATCTCGCGTCCTTGCCGTCGGCCAGCACCGAAAGCGTGTTTTCGAGCGCACGCCATGCCGCACGGCGACCGGCCTCGTCGCCGTCGAAGCAGAAAATGACGGTATCGGTGACGCGGAAGAGTTTTTGCGCATGGGTCGGTGTGGTCGCGGTGCCCAGCGTCGCCACCCCGAATTCCACGCCGTGCTGAGCGAGAGCGACAACGTCCATGTAGCCCTCGACCACGACTACCTTGGCCGCCGCGCGAATGGCTGGTCGCGCCTGAAACAACCCGTAAAGCTCACGGCCCTTGGAAAATAGCGGCGTTTCGGGGGAGTTAAGGTATTTTGGCTCCCCTTTGTCGAGGACGCGCCCGCCGAAGCCGATCACCCGCCCACTGCCGTCATGGATGGGAAACATGATGCGGTCGCGGAAGCGGTCGTAGCGTTTCCCGGCGTCGCCCGCGATCACCAAACCTGCGCTCTCCAGCACCTTGCTCTGATAGTCGGGAAATGCCCCGGCCAGGGGTTGCCAGTCGTCCGGCGCATAGCCGATGCCGAAACGCGCCGCGACCGGTCCGCTCAAGCCCCGTCCTTTGAGGTAAGCAATCGCCCGCTCCGACTCCTTGAGCTGCAGGCGATAGAACTTGGCGGCCTGAAGCAGCACACCGGAAAGGTCGAGGGCCTCGTCGCGCCCGGCAGCCGCCGCTGGGACGTGGGTCCGCGGCACCTCGAGGCCGGCGTCCCGGGCGAGCTCCTCGACCGCGTCGGGGAAAGTCTTGCCACCGAACTCCATAAGGAAGCTGATGGCCGTGCCGTGGGCGCCGCATCCGAAGCAGTGGTAGAACTGCTTGGTCGGGCTTACGGTAAAGGACGGCGTCTTTTCGCTGTGGAACGGGCAGCAGGCAACGAAGTTAGTACCCGCTTTTTTGAGCGGCACGTACTGGTCGACGACCGCCACGACGTCGACCCGGCTCAACAAAGTTTGGATAAAATCGCTAGGAATCATGGTCTTAACCCCGCCGGACCATGGCACAGTTGACGCACACCACGGGGCCCATGAAGTACATTATAGGCGACGATTTCCGGTCTGCCGGAAAACCTGAGGGGCGGACAAACCTGCCTTTGGACAGGAGTCTGGGTCAGGGGTTGAGCCTGCTTTTGACCTTGGCCGAAACCAGGCCCATGTCGGCCCGGCCGGCCAGCTGTGGCCGGATTGCCGCCATCACCTTGCCCATTGCCGCCATGCCCACGGCTCCGGCCTGTGCGGCATCCGCCACGGCGCCGCTGATCAGCGCCTCGATCTCGGCCTCCGAGAGAGGCTGGGGCATATAGGCCTGCAGCAGCTCGATTTCGGCGCGTTCCGCCGCCGCGAGGTCCGGCCGCTTTCCCGCGTCGAACTGGACGACGGACTCCCGGCGCTGCTTGATCATCTTGTCGATGATCGCGATGACGTCGGCGTCGGCAAGCTCGATGCGCTCATCGACCTCGCGTTGTTTCATCGCCGCGAGCAGCATGCGTATCGTCGACAGGCGCGTCGCTTCCCGCGCGCGCATGGCGTTCTTCATGTCCTCGGTGATGCGTGCTTTGAGCGTCATCGGCGGCTCCTGGAATCCCCAAAAGCAAAAGGGGCGAATCGCTTCGCCCCCGGCATAGATTGACTCTGAGTGTTTCGCTTTAGTAGAGCTTGGGCGGCAACTGCTGGCTGCGCAGGCGCTTGTAGTGGCGCTTGACGGCGGCGGCGAGCTTTCGCTTGCGTTCGGCGGTCGGCTTTTCGTAGAACTCGCGGGCGCGCAACTCGGTCAGCAACCCCGTCTTCTCGATGGTGCGCTTGAAGCGGCGCAGGGCCACCTCGAAGGGCTCGTTCTCGCGAACGCGAACGCTAGGCATGTTTATCGAATCCTTTTGTGCAACAACGATCTGGACAGCCCATAAGTATAACAAGCGAATGGCCACCGCGCAAGGCGGCCGCCATCCTACCCGCTACTACCCCAGCGACTGCGCGCGCCTCGCGCACGTGCGGCATGGTGACCGATCGCGCGCGCGTCGCAGCTATACTGATTTGATGCTGGTCTTGGGCGTCGAAACTTCCTGCGACGAAACGGGCGTTGCGCTTTATGACAGCGCTCGGGGTCTGCTTGGTCACGCGCTGCATTCGCAGATGGCGATGCATCAAGCCTATGGCGGCGTCGTACCGGAGCTCGCCTCACGCGACCATATTCGTCGGGTGGTGCCGCTGGTGGAGAACCTGCTCGTCGAAACGGGAAAGGTCCTCGCCGACCTCGACGGCATTGCCTACACGCAAGGGCCGGGGCTCGCGGGGGCCTTGCTGGTTGGCGCAAGCGTGGCAACGGCACTCGGATTCGCGTTGGGCAAGCCTGCACTCGCGGTCCACCATCTCGAGGCTCATTTGTTGTCTCCGCTGCTGGGCGACCCGAAGCCGGACTTCCCCTTCGTCGCGCTGCTGGTTTCCGGAGGGCACACGCAGCTCTACGCGGTGGCGGCAGTCGGCGATTACACGCTGCTCGGAGATACCATGGACGATGCCGCCGGAGAGGCGTTCGACAAGACCGCCACTCTCCTCGGCCTCGGTTACCCAGGCGGTCCCGCGTTGGCGAAGCTTGCCGAGAGGGGGCGATCGGGCGCAATCGTATTGCCACGGCCGATGAAGGACAGCGGCGACCTCAATATGAGCTTTTCCGGGCTGAAGACCGCGGTGCTGACGCTGGTCCGCGGTCAGGGCGCGCTTGCCGCGCAAAAAGCGGACATCGCGCGCGGGTTCGAGGACGCGATCGTCGACGTGCTTGTCGCGAAGACGCTCGCGGCGCTCGACCAGACGACCTATTCGCGGCTGGTCGTCGGCGGCGGTGTGGGCGCGAACCGCGTCTTGCGCGAGCGGCTGAGCGCAGCAGCGCGCGAGCGCGGCGCCGAGGTTTTCTACCCCGACCTCCAGTTCTGCACCGACAACGGCGCAATGATCGCGCTCGTCGGTGCGCTACGCTTGCGACACGACGCCGTTGACGATTACGGCTTTACCGTCAGGCCGCGGTGGGAGCTGGCCGACCTATCTGTCCCCCGATAAGACCGAGCGAAAACCAGAACTCAGGCGCCGATCTTTGTTTCATTGCCGGCGAGCAGCTTGCGAATGTTGGC
>DASZZK010000104.1:0-2394 GCA_035544975.1 Casimicrobiaceae bacterium
ATTCCATCCAGTAGTCGCGATAGCGCGGATCGGATTCGGGATTGATGATCTCGAAATCGACGCCGGGTTTGAGCCGCAAGCCGAACTGCGACAGCCGGCGCTCTATCACGGCTGGCCGGCCGACCAATATCGGCTTGGCCAAGCCTTCGTCGACAACGACCTGCACCGCGCGCAGCACGCGCTCTTCCTCGCCCTCGGCGTAAACGATCCGCTTGGGTGATTTTTTCGCGGCCTGGAAGATGGGCTTCATCAGCAGACCCGAGTGATAGACGTACTGCTGCAGCCGCTCGCGATAGGCATCGAAATCGGCGATGGGCCGCGTGGCGACGCCGGAGTCCATCGCGGCCTTCGCGACCGCGGGCGCGATCATGACGATCAGCCGCGGATCGAACGGCTTCGGTATCAGGTACTCGGGCCCGAATTTCAACTCCTGGTCGTCGCCATAGGCGGCGGCAACAATGTCGGACTGCTCCGCCATCGCCAGATCGGCGAGGGCGCGCACCGCGGCAAGCTTCATCGCCTCGTTGATCGTGGTCGCGCCCACGTCCAGTGCGCCGCGAAAAATGAACGGAAAGCAAAGCACGTTGTTGACCTGGTTTGGAAAGTCCGACCGGCCGGTTGCGATGACCGCGTCGGGCCGCGCGGCCTTCGCAAGGTCGGGCATGATCTCCGGCTCGGGATTGGCAAGAGCGAGGATCAACGGCTGCTTTGCCATCTGCTTGAGAAGCTCCGGCTTCAACACCCGCGCGGCCGATAATCCCAGGAAAATGTCCGCGCCGGCAATGATGTCGCTCAATTTGCGCGCGTCGGTCTTTTGCGCATAACGCGCCTTGTTGTCATCCATCTCTTCCTTGCGCCCCTGCCATACCACACCGGCGATATCGGAGACCCAGATGTTTTCCTGCTTGATGCCGAGCCCGACCAGCAAATCGAGACAGGCGAGCGCCGCCGCGCCGGCGCCCGAGCACACGAGCTTCACCGCAGCGAGATTCTTTCCGACCACCCGCATTCCGTTGACTACCGCCGCGCCGACGATGATCGCGGTGCCGTGCTGATCATCGTGAAACACCGGGATCTTCATCCGCTCGCGGCACTTGCGCTCGACGTAAAAGCATTCCGGCGCCTTGATGTCCTCGAGGTTGATTCCGCCAAACGTCGGCTCGAGCGCGCAGATGATATCGACCAGTTTCTCCGGGTCGCGCTCGTCGACTTCGATGTCGAAGCAATCGATGCCGGCGAATTTCTTGAACAGCACCGCCTTGCCTTCCATGACCGGTTTGCTGGCCAGGGGACCAATCGCGCCCAGGCCCAGCACCGCGGTGCCGTTGGTGACGACGCCGATCAGATTGCCGCGCGCGGTGAGGTTGCGCGCCTCAGAGGGATCGCGGACGATCTCGTCGCATGCGGCGGCGACGCCAGGCGTATACGCGAGCGCCAGATCGCGCTGGTTGGTGAGCTGCTTGGTGGGCAGGAGCGATATCTTGCCCGGCGGGAACTGCCGGTGGTATTCGAGCGACGCCTCGCGAATATCCTTATCCGCCATCGATTGCGGCTCCTCCTTTGCGGTCGGCTTGATTCTAGAGCTCAGGGCGCGATCGCATTGGTGTAGTCAAGGAACTTCTCGGGCGACACACGCAGCGCAGCGCCGGTCGGACAGGCGCGAACACATGCCGCGCCGCCCGCGACGTCCTTGCACATGTCGCACTTGACCGCTTTCTTGACCATGGACTTGTCGTAAACCTTGGTTTCCATCCCCGGCTCGTCGCCCAGCCCCCAGAGCAGCCACTGCCACAGCGCGGGCCGCTCGCGCCCCGGGTCGAGCGGCGCCATCTGAATCACGCCGTAGGGGCAATTGCGCTCGCAGTTGCCGCAGCCGATGCAGGTGTCGCGGATGTAGACCTCGCCATTGGGCGCGCGATTGATGGCGTCGGGAGGGCAATCCTTCATGCAGTGAGGATGCTCGCAATGGCGGCATGACGTCGGCACATGGATTTGCGCGTAGGTCGGCCCGGCCTCGCGGTCGAGACGCGACGTGCCCTCGTGCACGTCGGCACAAGCCTTTTCGCAATTGTTGCATCGTATGCACAAACTTTCGTCGATCAGCAGGACATCCGTTGCTTCGCCGATGCCTTGTTGCATCAAGTAGGTCGTGACGTTGCCCGACTCGGCTTGCACTTCCATGGCCGCGTTGGACTTCAATCGCGCCAGAAACTGTGTCTCGAGCTCCTCGCGTAGCTTCGGGTGGCGCGAGATCACCTGCTTGAAAGCCGTGCTTTCGAGCACAATGGCCTCGGCGGCCACTGCGGCGCGCACCGTCGCCATTCGAGGCGCGTCGGTGAGGAGCGCCATTTCGCCCACGTAGTTGCCCGCCGCAACATACGACAGCACGACCTC
>DASZZK010000105.1:0-11641 GCA_035544975.1 Casimicrobiaceae bacterium
CGGTCGGCGCGGGCAAGCTCGACGTCTACTTGCCGGTGAGCTCCAGCGACGAGCTCGGCTTGCTGACGCACACCTTCAATCACATGACGCACCGCCTGTTCGAATCGCAGGCCGAAGTCGCAACGTATCAACGCACCCTCGAGGAGAAAGTCGCACTGCGCACCAAGGAGCTGGAGATCGCAACGGCGCAGGCCTACAAGCTCGCGCAGCACGATATCCTTACCGGACTTCCGAACCGCGCGTTGCTCAACCAGCGGCTCAGGCAAATCGTCGCCCAGGCGGCGCGTGATGGGCACCAGGTGGCGTGCCTGTTCCTCGATTTCGATCACTTCAAGCGCATCAACGATACGCTCGGCCACGATGCCGGCGACCAGTTGTTGCAGGCGGTCGCGCAGCGGCTGACCAGCGCGGTGCGCGAGTCGGATACCGTGGCGCGCCTCGGCGGCGATGAATTCGTGATCATCCTTCCCGATCTCGACCCGGACAAAGCGACGTTTGAGATCATGAACGTCATCACACGCGTGCGCGAATCCTTCCTCTCGCCCTTTCGATTGGGCGATCAGACGCCGACACTGACCTGCTCGATCGGCGTGTCGGTGTACCCCATCGACGCGGCTGATCCAGGTGCGGTAATCAAGCAGGCGGACACCGCGATGTATGCCGCCAAGGATGCCGGTCGCAATGTCTACCGTTTCTACACCGCCGACATGAATGCCCGGGTGCAGGCGCGCTTGCAGCTCGAAACCGATATGCGCCGGGGCTTGATGGACGACGAATTCTTTCTCGTCTACCAGCCGCAAGTCGAAATGGCGAGCGGGAGGGCGTGCGGGGTCGAAGCGCTGCTACGGTGGCGCGATCCGGAGAGGGGCGTGATCGGACCGAGCGAGTTCATTCCCATCGCCGAGGAATCGGGAATGATCCAGGCGCTGGGGGCGCGAGTGCTGCGTGACGGGTGTCGTCAGGTCATGACCTGGCACCGGCATAACATGATGCTGCGTCTTTCGGTGAACCTGTCGGTGCAGCAGCTGCAGCACGACAGCTGGCTTTCGATTGTCGAAGACGCCTTGCATACCAGCGGCTTGCCGGCGCGCTATCTCGATCTGGAAATCACGGAGAGCGTGATCATCACCCATCCCGAAAAGGCGGTGGCGACGCTCATGAAGCTGAAGCAGATGGGCGTGTCGATCACCGTCGACGATTTCGGAACCGGTTATTCGAGCTTGTCCCGCCTCACCAGCCTGCCGATCCAGGCCATCAAGATCGACCAGCGTTTTGTCCACGGCCTGGAGCAGAACAAGAACGACGAAGCAGTCACCCAGGCGATCATCGCCTTATCGCACAGCCTGGGGCTTCGCGTCATTGCCGAAGGCGTCGAGACCGTCGCCCAGTTCGAGTACCTCAGGAGCCATGGATGCGAAGAGGCGCAGGGCTACCTGATTTCCCGCCCGCTCGAGGAACCCGAGTTGCGGGCATGGTGGAAAATGCAGGACGAGGAGAATCGCATTGTCGGTCGCCAAGGCGACATGTGGCGGCAAGACCGCACCAAGTGACGCATCCGTCCAAGAGCAAGACGCGAAGCGTCGCAGCGATTGGAAAACGGATGCGTCATCCCCCGCGGAAGCGGGGATCCAGTGTCTTTGAAGTCTCGCGGGTGCGTGACCAACGCCGCTGGGTTCCCGCTTTCGCGGGAACGACAAGCCTGAGGACCTAGCGCGCCAGATCGGCCGGCGTGTCGATGTCGCGCGAGACGCCGGCGTCGTCCGTCTCGATAAGCTGCAGCTCCCGTTGGTGCGCGCGGACAATTGCTTTCGCGCCCTCGTCGCCTGACAGCGCCGCGAGCTCACCGTAGTAACGCCGCGAAAATCCCACGGGATGGCCACGCACGCCCTGGTGCGAGGCAGCGACCAGCGCGGAACCGGATTCGAGTGCGTCGACGATACGCCGCGTTGTCGCGACCTGGATCCACGGCATGTCGGCAAGCGCGACCACCCAGACTTTCGCGAGCGGCGTCGCACGGATCGCCCAGGCGAGGCTTTGCCCCATGCCAAGTGCGGCGTAGGTGCAGAACGTGACCTCTGCACCATGACCCGAAAGCGCACGCGCGAGGGCGTGGTCGCCGGGGCGCACGACGGCGACGACGCGGTCGACGCATGCGGCGAGATTGATCAATGCGCGCACACCGAGCGGCGTGCCGTCTTCGAGCGGCGCGAGCAGCTTGTCGCCGCCGAAGCGCGAAGCGCTTCCCGCGGCGAGAAGGATGCCGACGATCGGATCGCCGGACAACAGCGCCGTCACTCGGCAAGCAGGCGGAACCTGCCGTCCCTGACGATGACCAGCACTCGGGCCCGTTCGTCCATGCCGTTGTGATTCGTCGGGCTCATGTTGAACACGCCTTGGCATCCGGTGATGTCGCGCTGCTGCTCCAGCGCGTCGCGCAACGCGGTGCGGAACGCTTCGGTTCCCGGCTTGGCGGTCTTGAGCGCGACGGGAATAGCCTGCTGCAGCAATAATCCCGCATCGTAGGTATTGGCGCCAAACGTCGCCGGCCGCTGCCCGAACTGCTTCTCGTACGCGTTGATGTAGGCGAGCGCGACTTTCCTTATCGGATCGCCCGGCGCGATATCGTCGATGACCAACATCGACCCCGCAGCGAGCACCGTCCCTTCGACTTTTTCCTTGCCGAGCCTGATGAATTCGTCGGTGGCAACGGCGTGCGTCTGATAGATGCGCCCCTTGTAGGACTGGTCGTAGAGCGTCGCCTGCGGCAGCACGGCGGGCCCGCCGACCGCCGCGATCAGCACCGCGTCGGGTTTGGTTGAGATCATCTTCAGCACTTGTCCGGTCACGCTCTGGTCGGTGCGCGCGAAGCGCTCGCTGGCAACGATGCGGATGCCAGCCTTTTCGGCGAGGCCGCCGAACACCTTGTACCAGTTTTCGCCGTAGGGATCGTTGAAGCCGATGAACGCCACCGTCTTCACGTTGTTTTTGAGCATGTGCTTGATCAGCGCGGCGGCGATCAAATCGTCGTTCTGCGTTGTCTTGAATACCCACCGTCTTTTGGCGTCGATCGGCTCTACCACCGACGATGTGCCCACCGTAGCCAGCATCGGCACCTTGTTCTCGGCGATGATGTCGAGGATCGCCAGCGCATTCGGCGTCGTCGACGGGCCGATCAGCGCATCGATGCGGTCTTCGCTGATGAGCTTCTTGGCGTTCTGAACCGCGCGGGTCGTATCGCCGCCGTCGTCGAGCTGAATGTACTCGACGCTTGCATCGCCGATTGTCCGTGGCAGGAGCTCGCCGGTGTTCTTTTGCGGGATGCCGATCGCGGTCGTCGGGCCCGTGGCCGAGACCATCAGCCCGATTCGGACCTGGGCCATCGCGCCAGTGATGCCAAACAGCAATGCGGCAGCGACAATCACCGAACGCTTAAACATGATCTCTCCTGTATGGGTCGCGCAAAGATGGGCATGCTATGCCGTCCGCCGCTGCGCTACAAGCGCCCGTGTCCTCTTCAGGCGAACTGACCGGCGGCAAAGCCCGATGACCACGCCCACTGAAAGTTATGGCCGCCCAGATGCCCGGTGACATCGACGACCTCGCCGATGAAATACAAACCCGGAACGCGCTCTGCCTCCATCGTCTTCGACGAGATTTGCCGCGTATCGACCCCGCCCAGCGTCACCTCGGCCTTGTTGTAGCCAAGCGTTCCGGAGGGCAGCACCGACCAGCCATTGAGCGCGGCGCCAATCTCGGAGAGGCGCTTCTCGCCCAGCGATCTGATCGGACCAGCCGCCTGCTGCCCGCCGCCATCCTGCAGGCTCCACTGCTGCGCAAATCGATGCGGCAGGCGTTGCGCGAGGAGGCTCGCCACACCGGCCGTAGTGTGCCGCTCGCTTGCCAGCCACGCGCTAGCGTCCAATCCCGGCAGGAGATCGACGTGAAGCAGATCGCCGCCCTTCCAGTAGGACGAAACCTGCAGGATCGCAGGTCCCGACAGGCCGCGGTGCGTGAACAGCATATTCTCGCGAAACCTGCCCCCATTGCATGACACCTCCGCATCGATCGACACGCCCGAGAGATCGCCATAACGCTCGAGTGTCGCCGGGTCCAGTGCCAGCGGCACCAGCGCCGGCCGGGGAGCTACGACATCGACGCCGAATTGTTCGGCGATCCGATAGCCGAGAGGCGTGGCGCCGATTTTTGGAACCGTCAGACCGCCGGTGGCGACGACCAGCGATGCGGCCCGAACCGCGCCGCGTGAGGTCGAAACAACGAATGCGTCACGCTCGCGCTTGACATCCTCCACGGCGCACGGAACGCGCCATTCGACCGCGGCACGCTCGCATTCCGCGCGCAGCATGGCAATGATTTGCAGCGCCGAGTCGTCGCAAAACAGCTGGCCCAGCTTTTTTTCGTGCCAAGCGATACCATGGCGCTCGACCAACGCGATGAAGTCGCGCGGCCCGTAACGAGCGAGCGCGGAGCGGCAGAAGTCGGGGTTTTGCGACAGGAAGTTCGTCGCGTCGGAGTGAATGTTGGTGAAGTTGCAGCGCCCGCCGCCGGAGATGCGGATTTTTTCTCCGATGATCGGGTAATGCTCGATGAGCATTACGCGCCGGCCGCGCTGGCCGGCCTGGGCCGCGCACATCATGCCGGCAGCGCCGGCGCCGATCACGATGATGTCGCACGACGCGGTGCGCGCCGCAGTCAATGCCCGCAGCGCCTCATGCGCCACTCGCGTTGGGCATCACGAACCTGCCACGCTCACGGCTCGAAGAATTCGCGTACCTTGTCAAACCAGTTCTTCGCGCGCGGGTTGTGCGCGCTCGGATCCTGCGCGTTGATCGCCTCGAACTCGCGCAAGATCTCCTTCTGCCGCGAGGTCAGCTTCACTGGCGTCTCGATCGCGACATGGCAAAACAGGTCGCCGTAGCCGCTGCTGCGTACGCCCTTGATGCCTTTCCCGCGTAATCGAAAAACCTGCCCGGTTTGCGTCTCGGCAGGGATCTTGATCTTGGCGTGGCCGTCCAGCGTCGGGATCTCGATTTCGCCGCCCATGGCCGCGGTCGCAAAACCGATCGGCATCTCGCAGTGAAGATCGTTGTTCTCGCGCTGGAAGACCGGATGCTCCTTCAGGTTCACGACCACATAGAGGTCGCCGTGAGGGCCCCCGTTCAATCCTGCCTCGCCTTCACCCGAGAGTCGGATGCGATCGTCACGATCGACTCCGGCCGGAATCTTGACCGACAAGGTCTTGCTCTTTCTGATGCGGCCCGCGCCGCTGCAGGTCGCGCATGGCTCGGGCACGATCTTGCCGCTGCCGTGACATTGCGGACACGTTTGCTGGATCGAGAAAAAACCCTGCGAGACACGCACCTGCCCCTGACCGTTGCACGTCGGACAGGTTTTGGGCTGCGTTCCCGGTTTGGCGCCGCTGCCATGGCACGTCGCGCACTCCTCCATCGCCGGAATGCGGATCTTGGCTTCGGTGCCGCGCGCGGCTTCTTCGAGCGACAGTTCGAGATTGTAGCGAAGGTCGGCACCTCGGAAGACGCCGCTGCCGCGACCGCGGGCACCGCCCTGGCCGCCGAAAATTTCGCCGAAGATGTCACCGAAGGCGTCGGCAAAACCGCCGAAGCCCTCCGCACCGCCGCCGAAGCCTCGCGCACCCGCGGCGCCAAAGCCGGCAGAAGGATCGACGCCGGCGTGCCCGAACTGGTCGTAGGCGGCGCGCTTGCGAGTGTCGGTGAGGACCTCGTACGCTTCCTTTGCCTCCTTGAATTTGTCTTCCGAGCCCTTGTCGTCGGGATTGCGGTCCGGATGATGCTTCATCGCCAGCTTGCGATAAGCCTTCTTGATGTCCTCTTCGGACGCATCGCGATTGACGCCGAGTGTCGTGTAGTAATCGCGCTTAGCCATTCTTCAATATCCCCAACTACGATTCCAGAACCGCGTGTCCCTAACAGCAAGCGGCCGAGTTAAGGGGCGCGTGAGCGCACCTTCAACTCGGCCAGATATTGCGTCACCTGGCGGGCGATCGATAGTCAATATCGCCATCGTCGCGTCCGCCAGGCGACGCAATATCACTTCTTGTCTTTGACTTCCGTAAACTCCGCGTCGACGACCTTTTCCTCGCCACCCTCGCCCGCTCCGCCTGATTTCTCGCCCGCACCCTGAGGATTCGCAGCGGCCTGCGCCTCTGTCTGCGATTGCGCGTACATCGCTTCGCCGAGTTTTTGCGATGCGGTCATCAGCGCCTGCGCCTTTGCCTCCATGGCATCCTTGCTCGCATCCTTGTCCTTGAGCAACTCCTCGGCCTCCTTCAAGGCGGCCTCGATCTTGCCCTTCTCGTCGGCGCCGACCTTCTCGCCGTATTCGGTCAACGATTTTTGCACGCTGTGCACCAGCGCGTCGAGGTGGTTGCGCGCCTGCACGGTCTCCAGCATCTTCCGATCGTCCTCGGCGTGTTCCTCGGCGTCCTTGACCATTTTTTGGATCTCGGTTTCGGAGAGGCCCGACGAGGCCTTGATGGTGATCTTGTTTTCCTTGCCGGTCGCCTTGTCCTTGGCGTTGACGTGCAAAATGCCGTTGGCGTCGATGTCGAAGGTGACCTCGATCTGCGGCATGCCGCGAGGAGAAGGCGGGATGCCTTCCAGATTGAACTGGCCGAGGCTCTTGTTGCCCGACGCCACGTCGCGCTCGCCCTGCAGCACATGGATCGTGACCGCGGCCTGATTGTCGTCGGCGGTCGAGAACACCTGCTGCGCCTTGGTCGGTATGGTCGTGTTCTTCTGGATGAGCTTGGTCATCACGCCACCCAGCGTCTCGATGCCCAGCGACAGGGGTGTCACGTCGAGCAGCAGCACGTCCTTGACGTCGCCCTGAAGCACGCCGGCCTGTATCGCTGCGCCCACCGCGACGGCCTCGTCGGGGTTGACGTCCTTGCGCGGTTCCTTGGCGAAGAATTCCTTCACCTTTTCCTGCACCTTCGGCATGCGGGTCATGCCGCCGACCAGGATCACGTCGCCGACCTCGGATAGCTTCACTCCCGCGTCCTTGATCGCAATCCGGCACGGCTCGATCGTGCGCTCGATCAGATCCTCTACCAGCGCCTCGAACTTGGCGCGGGTGATCTTGATCGACAGGTGCTTTGGACCCGACTTGTCGGCGGTGATATAGGGCAGATTGATCTCGGTCTGCTGCGAGCTCGACAACTCGATTTTCGCCTTCTCGGCCGATTCCTTCAGCCGCTGCAGCGCCAGCACGTCGTTCTTGAGGTCGACGCCCTGATCGCGCTTGAATTCGGTGACGACGTAGTCGATCAGGCGCTGGTCGAAGTCCTCGCCGCCGAGAAAGGTGTCGCCGTTGGTCGACATGACCTCGAACTGGTGCTCACCCTCGACACTGGCGATCTCGATGATGGAGATGTCGAACGTGCCGCCGCCCAGATCATAGACGGCGATCTTGCGATCGCCTTCCTTCTTGTCCATGCCGAAGGCCAGCGCCGCCGCGGTCGGCTCGTTGATGATCCGCTTGACCTCGAGGCCGGCGATCCTGCCGGCGTCCTTGGTCGCCTGCCGCTGCGAGTCGTTGAAATAGGCCGGCACGGTGATCACCGCTTCGGTGACTTCCTCGCCCAGGTAGTCTTCGGCGGTCTTTTTCATCTTGCGCAGGATTTCCGCCGACACTTGCTGCGGCCCGATCTTCTTGCCGCGCACCTCGACCCAGGCGTCGCCGTTATCGGCCTTGACGATCTTGTAGGGCATCAAACTGATGTCTTTCTGCACTTCCTTTTCTTCGAAGCGACGGCCGATCAGCCGCTTGATCGCATAGAGGGTGTTCTTGGCGTTGGTGACAGCCTGCCGCTTCGCCGGCGCGCCGACCAGAATTTCGCCGTCGTCCTGATAGGCGACGACCGACGGCGTCGTGCGGGCGCCTTCCGAGTTCTCGATCACCTTGGGCTTGCCGCCTTCCATGATGGCGACGCAGCTGTTGGTAGTGCCGAGGTCGATTCCGATTATTTTGGCCATGTTTCTTCCTTCCGTTCCGGGATTGCTCGCTTGAGATTTAACTTGAGCTTTAGTTGGGGGGAGCTGACGCCGGATTCAAGCAAAAAAACGCGCTTAAGCAGGGTTTCCCGGGCTCTTGGCGACGGCAACCAGCGCCGGCCGAAGCACGCGATCGTTGAGCAGATAGCCCTTTTGAAAAACCTGGACCACGGTGCCCGGCGGCTCTCCCGACTCGATCATGGTCATCGCCTGGTGGCGATGGGGATCGTATTTTTCATGCAGGGGGTTGATTTCGACGATGTTCGACTTGTCGAACGCGGCCTCGAGGTTCTTGAGCGTCAAGGCCACTCCGTCCCGCAATGCCTCGGGTTCGGCGTTCGGTGTCACCAGCGTGAGCTCCAGCGCGTCCTTGACGCCCAGCAATTCCTGCGCAAAGCGCTCGATCGCGTACTTGTGGGCCTTGGCAACGTCGTTTTGCGCCAGCCGCCGCGCGTTGTCGGTTTCGGCCTTGGCTCTGAGCCACGCGTCGCGAAGCTCGCCCGCTTCGGCTTCGGCGCGTTTAAGCTGGGCAGGCAGGTCGACGGCATCGCCTGCCCCGTCGGCGCCGGAGGAGTTGGCGGCCGAGTCCACCGCCGAAACCTGAGTATTCTCGTCGGGAATATTCGCCATAGTCTGTTCTCCGCGTACCTATGAAGCAGATGGGGACATTTGCACATGTTTCAACCGGTCTTGGCGAGCGCTGGTGGAATGAATTCCCAGCTATTTCTTACTGCTTGGCGCCAAGGGCCTTGGCCCTCGCCTGGGTCATTTCGCGTGCCGGCGCGTCGGGCGGCGACTCGAGCCAACCGCCCAGGTTGCGAACCGCGAGATCCGCCAGCGCCGCGATCCAGGCCGGGCGTTCGTTCAGGCAGGGAATGTAGTGGAATTCCCGGCCTCCCGCCTTGAGGAACGCGGCCTGCCCCTCCTGCGCGATTTCCTCGAGTGTCTCCAGGCAGTCGCTGACAAAGCCGGGGCAGACGACGTCGACGCGCCCGAGGCGCTCCTTCGCCAGCGCAACTAGGGTCGGTTGCGTATAAGGCGTGAGCCACTGTGCGCGACCGAAACGGGATTGGAACGTGACCATCGCTTGCTCCCCATTCAATTTCAATCCCAGCTCGGTGGCGACCAGCCGCGCCGTCTTCTGGCAATGGCAGTGGTACGGGTCGCCGAGCTCGAGTGTTCGTCTCGGCACCCCGTGGAAAGAAAAGAGCAGCTTGTCCGGCCGGCCATTCCTGACCCAATACTCGTTGACGCTCTGTACCAGTGCGTTGATGTAGCCGCTATCGTCGTGATAGGCGTCGACCACGCGAAGCGCCGGCACGCGCCTTTGCCGCCGTGTGAAGTCATTGATCGCGTCGAGCGCCGATGCGGTGGTGCTCGCCGAATATTGCGGGTACAGCGGCAGCACGAGCACGCGGTCGCACCCCTCGGCCTCGAGCTTGGCCATTGCCGACTCGATCGAGGGCTGTCCGTACCGCATGCCCAGCGCCACCTGGGCAAAATCGGACGGGAGCCCGAGGTCCTTCAAGCGCTGCCCGAGATAGCCCTGCACCAGGGTCTTTTGACGCAGGCTGTGCACCAGCAAGGGTGAGCCGTCTTTGGTCCAGATGGTCGCGTATTTCTGCGCCGATTTGGTCGGGCGCGAGTTTAGGATCACGCCATGCAAAAGCGGCGCCCACAGCGCACGCGGAATCTCCACAACACGCGGATCGGAAAGGAATTGCGCGAGATAGCGGCGGACCGCGGCCGTCGTGGGCGCGTCGGGAGTGCCAAGATTGATCAGCAGAACGCCCAGCCGCGTCGGGCGATCGTGCGCAAATGACGGTGCGGACCGGTAACGCCCCATGTCGTCAGCGACCGATCAGATCCGGGCCGCAGCATCGGCCGCGCGGGATGAGGACGGCCGCGGGCGGAATATCACCCACCCTTCCTCGACGCATTTTCACGGCCCGGTCGCGCGGAATGCCGCGAGGCCTTTTGCCGCCTGTGCGCGAATCGCACCGCGAACGGATGGAACCCAGCCCAGCAGCGCGCCTTTCGCACCCAGCGCCATTGCCGCCCAGCGCCAAAGGCTGAAGCGATCGACGTGGCGCACGATCAGCGCGTCGGCGAACTGGAATTCGGCATCGATGCGGTTGTGGACGCGCCGTCCGGTGGGGGCAAACGTGTACCAGGCTTCCCAGTGCGCGCGCCCGTGACCCTCACTTGTCTTGACGTTGCGGAACTCCACGCGCAGGTCGCGTGCGCGGCCATTCAGCATGCGCCACATCGCGCCGGCCTCGGCGGCTGCGAGCGTGCCAAACACGGGGTCGCTGAAAACGACTTGAGGGTGATAACAACTGAGCATCGCGTCGACGTCGCGGCGGCCGAACGCGCTGTAGAAGCGCTCGATGAGCCTTGCGTTTGCCGCGGAGCTTGCCGCGGACCCGGCGCCGGTCATCGTTCCGCCTTTAGCCGTTCCGCCGCTCATCGTTTCGCATTCATCGTTCGTTGCTCTGTTGCGTCAACGCGTTCGACAGCAACCTGGCGGTGACGTCGACGATCGGAATGACACGCTCGTACGCCATTCGGGTCGGGCCGATGACGCCGAGGGTGCCGATGACCTGCCCATCGATTTCGTATGGCGCGGTGATCACGCTGCACTCGTCGAGCGGCGCCAGTCCCGATTCTCCTCCGATGAACAAGTGCACTCCCTGGGCGAGCTGACTGAGATCGAGAAGATGGAGCAGCGATGTTTTCTGCTCGAAGATCTCGAACAGCCTGCGCAGCCGGTCCATGTTCGACGACAAATCCGACGCGGAGAGGAGGTTCTTCTCGCCGGACACCACGAGATCGTCGCGACTGTCGGCAAGTGCGGCATCGCCGGCGTCGACCGCCGCCGTCATCAGCCCGACGACATCTTCGCGCAATTGCTTCAGCTCGTCGGCAAGCAAACCGCGTATGGCGGCGAACGGCTGCCCCGCATAATGATCGTTGAAGAAATTCGACGCTTCGATCAACTGCGATGGCGTGTACAGGCGGTCGGTATGGAGGATGCGATTTTGCACGTCGCCGTCGGGGGTCACGATGATAAGCAGGACGCGCCGCTCCGACAGGCGCAGAAACTCGATGTGCCGAAACGAGGGCTCGCGCCGGCGCGGCGTCGCAACCACGCCCGCGAACTGGGTCAGCGACGAAAGAAGCTGCGCCGCGGCGCTGACCAGCGCCTGTGGGCGGTCGGCCTGGAGCTGATCCTGCAGCTCGCTGATCTCGCCCTGGTCGAGCGGCTTGACGACCAGCAGGCTGTCGACGAAGAAGCGATAGCCCTTGGCGGTCGGCACTCGACCGGCCGAGGTGTGCGGACTGGTGATCAAGCCCATCTCCTCGAGGTCGGCCATGACGTTTCGTATCGTCGCCGGCGAAAGCTCGAGCCCGGACTGGCGTGACAGTACACGGGATCCGACCGGCTGACCGTCGATGATGTAGCGCTCGATCAGCGTCTTCAGCAGATATCGAGCGCGCGGATCTACCATCTCGTGACGCTACTCCGAGAAAGGTTCAGACACACCGCCTAGGGCCGCGGCACCGCGGCAAATTGGCGGCGTCGATCG
>DASZZK010000106.1:0-7553 GCA_035544975.1 Casimicrobiaceae bacterium
AACAATGCGTTTGGCGTCGTCGAGATCGTATTGGGTGATCGCCTCGTCGTTGATGACGGCGACCACCCGGTCCACGTTGACGACGCGATTCTGTGTCGGTGCGGTCGGTTGCGCCAGCGCGCAGGCTGACGCCAGCGCGAGTCCCGCCTTGAATAGCTTTCGAAATGCCATTGCGGTGACCCTCTAGAACTCAGGAAAATAATCCCTGGCCGTGGTGCCGGCAGGCCGCAGGGCCGGGTCGGTGACAGTCAGGTAACCGGGGACGCTGCGCTTAAGCACATCGATCGGGTTGGTGCCGAGGCGCGCGAGTCCGTTCAGCTCGAACTGCACGAACACCGACGTGCTGGCCTGCTGTGTAGTCGTCGTCAGCCGCTGACCGACAATCCGAAACGCCCAGCACCCGCCATTGTACTCGAGGCCGACGACGCCTTCCAGGGTCTTGGAGTCGACCAGCGAATAGTTCCAGCGTCCAATCGCCGACCAGTTGTCCAGGAACGGCCATTGCCCGGAGAAATCCACCTGCTTCAACTGCGTGATGTCTCCGGTCGGACCGACCTGCTGGCGGATGAAACGGTAGCTTGCGTTGAGCACGCGTCCGGAGCCCGGCTGCCAGCGAACGCCGAGGTCGAGACGCTCGGTCTGCGGATGATTGAGGTTGTATTCGAGCGCGGCGGCGGCCGACCACACGTCCGACAGACGCCCCTCGCCCGACAGCAGCAGGTCCGACGTGTTCGCGCTGCGCGGCGCCTCGGTAAGCGTCACACGCTGGGTGCGATAATAATAGCGCTGCCCGGCCGCGAAACGCATCCTCTCCTCGCCCGACTGCGGATCGAGCAGCCGGGTGACCGCGGCCAGCGTCACCTGATTCGCGTCGCCGATTCGATCGCTGCCGAGATACCGGTTTTCGGTGAAGAGCTGCGAAAAATTGAAATCGTCGATCGCGGTGTCGAACGGCGGTATCTGATCCTGACGGCGATACGGAATGTAGACGTAGTAGGCGCGCGGCTCGAGCGTCTGCGTGAATGCCTTGCCGAACAGATTCGCGTCTCGCTCGAACACCAGGCCGCTGTCGACGCTGCTGATCGGGACCACGCGATTCAGGTGCTGCTCGGGAAGCGTCGTGTCGTCGAAATTGTAATGCGTCATGTGCAGCCCGGTGCGCGCGCTGACGAACCACGCGTTGCCGCGCTGCGACCACGTCATGCTCGGGTACAGTACCGATCGCTCGCCAGTCACGAGAGCAGGCTGGCGGAATCTCACGTACTCGCCGCTGGCCTGAAAATCGAGGCCCTTCCACTCGATGGGGCTCACTGTCAGCAGCAGCTGCGGCTCGCGAAAATAGGGCGGGGTGATCGGATTGGCGGGATCCTGGAGCGTCTGGAACGTCTGGATCCGGGTCAGCAATGAGAAGGGCCCGCGATTGTAGACGAGTCCCGCCTCGCGCGGGAGCGTCGACTGCGAGGTCACCACAAGACGATCGGAGAGATCGGTGAAGTAGGCGTCGTCCGACACCTTCTGCAAGTTTAAGTAGCCGGCGAGCCCCGGCACAGAATCGAATTTCTGGTTGTGCTTCCACGACAATCCGTAGCGATTGGTCCCGGTGACGCGGTCGGGCAGCACCTCGACATCGGCCTCACCCGAGAGGTCGGGGAAAAGATATCGCGCCTGTCCATTGAGTTGCAGCCCGCGTCGCGTCATCACTCGCGACGTCAGCGTTGCATCGTAATTCGGCGCGAGATTGAAATAATACGGCAGCGACATTTCGATTCCGCGGCTGCTGGTCGAGCCGAAGACCGGCGTCAGAAATCCGGATTTGCGCTCGTTCGACAGCGGAAAATCGAGATACGGAGAATAGAATATCGACACGCCCTTGAAGCTGATGCTCGCGTTGCGCGCCGTCCCTACCAGGCGCGAGCGATCCAGGTCGACCTCGCGCGAGGTGAGATACCAATCGTCGTTGCCCGCGACGCAGGTCGTGTAGCGAAAATCCTTGAGCTCGTAACGGTTCTCGCCGACGAAAAGCAGTTCCTTGGCGTCGCCGCGCGATGCGTTCTCGCCAATGTGGAATTCGGGCTGGTGGAAAAACCCGGTTTGGTCGCTGCGCTTGAACTTGGCCTCGGGGCCGGTGATCCAATCGACGCCGCGGCGCATCAGCACGTTACCCTTGGCCCAGAATTCCTCGGTCGCAAGATCGTAGTGCAGCCAGTCGGCGAGCACCGTTTCCCGGCGCGTGCGCAGCTCGACCTTGCCCGAAGCCTGAATCGATTTCTCGCTTTCTCCTTCGAGCAGGTCCGCGCGAAGGTACACGGCGCCTCGCTCCGGTTCGAGGCCGGGCTTAAGCGCTTTGGGCGGAGGCGGCAGCAGCATCGGCGCGAGCTTGAGCCTTGTCGGCGCGTCGGGAGCGTCCGCTGAAGGCGTCTGCGCATACACGCCGCTCTGCAGCAGCAACAGCGAGAACCCGACGATTAAAGCGCGGCGATCCATGAGGAAGACGACGTCAGCCGATGCTAAAATGCGCTCATTCTACCTGTCTCGCCGGCCGCTCTTTCCTTGCCCCCCGCCGCATGACGTCCGATGTGCGATTCGACGCGCTGTGCGAATGGCTCGGCCGCGTCCTGCCGGCGCCGATGCTCTCGATCGAGCCCGCATCGGCCGATGCGAGTTTCCGCAGATACTTCAGGATAACGCTGGCCATCGAGCACTCGATGACAGACGGCGGAGCGGCAGTCCGGACTCTGATCGCGATGGACGCCCCGCCCTCGCATGAGGACTGTCGTCCCTTCGTCGCGGTGGCGCGCATGCTGGCCGACGCGAGAGTGCACTCTCCCGCGGTATTCGCCGAAGCCCTCGACGAGGGCTTCCTCTTGCTGAGCGACCTGGGCACGCATCACTACCTTTCCGCGCTGACCGAAGCTAGCGCGCCGGCGCTCTATGGCGACGCCTGCGCGGCGCTGATTCGCTGGCAGCTCGCGAGCAAGCAGGGCTCGCTTCCCCCATACGACGAAGCGCTGCTGCGCCGCGAGCTGGATCTGTTCCCGGACTGGTACATCGCGAGGCACGTCGGCGTTACGCTCGACCCGGCGCAGCGCGACATATTGAGCACCATGTTCCGGCGCATTCTCGACAACAACCTCGCGCAAGCGCGGGTCTATGTCCATCGCGATTATCATTCGCGCAACCTGATGGTGTCCGATCCAAATCCGGGGGTGCTCGATTTTCAGGATGCGGTCTACGGACCGATTACCTACGACCTGGTCTCGCTACTGCGCGATGCCTACGTCGACTGGGACGAGGCGCTGCAGATCGACTGGGCGGCGCGCTACTGGCAGCGGGCGCGAGCGGCGGACCTGCCCGTGGGATCGGATTTCGGCGCGTTCTGGCGCGATTTCGAATGGATGGGCGTGCAACGGCAACTCAAGGTGCTGGGCATCTTCGCGCGGCTCTATCATCGCGACGGCAAGGACGCTTACTTGAAGGAGATGCCGCGAGTCATGCGCTACCTGCGGGACGCGAGCTCCCGCTACGATGAGCTGTCGCCATTGCTGCGCCTTCTCGACCTGCTCGAGGCGCGACAGCCCGCCATCGGTTACAGCTTCTAAAGCTTCGCATGATAGCGATGATACTCGCGGCAGGCCGCGGCGAACGCATGCGTCCCCTGTCCGACGATTGCCCCAAGCCGCTGCTCATGGCGGGCGGGAAGCCGCTCGTGGTGTGGCAGATCGAGCGCCTGGTCGCCGCCGGATTCGCGCAAATCGTCATCAACGTCGCTCATCTCGGCGGCATCATCGAAACCACGCTCGGCGACGGCCGGCAATTCGGCGCGACTATTCGCTACTCGCGCGAAGTCGAACCGCTGGAAGTCGCGGGCGGGATCGCCACCGCGCTGCCGATGCTAGGAAGCGGACTGGTGCTGGTCGTCAGTGGCGATATCCATGCCGATTACGACTATGCATCGCTGCTCCCCCGCGCCGGGGCCATGGCCACGACGGATCGCGCGCCGCACCTGCACATGGTGATGGTCCCCAATCCCGCGTATCATCCCGGCGGCGATTTCGTACTGACTGGCGATCGCCTCGCGCTGAACGGGAGTAGCGACGCGGAGCGCACGACTTTCGGTAACATTGCGTTGTACCGGACGTCGCTGTTTCGGGAACTGCCCCGGGGCAGGAAGCTCAAAATGCTTCCGTTCTGGCGCGACTGGATCGCCCGCGGCTGGGCAAGCGGCGAGTTCTTTATCGGCCGCTGGGCCAATGTGGGCACCGCCGCGGAACTTGCCAGCCTCGACTCGGAGCTCCTCGGCAACGATCTTCCAAGCGAGACACGATGAACGCCAAAATGGACCCGCTGACCGCCAATCCCCTGCTCGATCTCTCCGGTCTGCCGCGTTTTGCGGAAATCGGTCCGGAACACGTCGGCCCCGCCGTCGACGCTTTGATCGCCGATGCGCGCGCGACGATCGAGCGCGCCGCGACGCTCAATGAGGCACCTGACTGGGACAACTTCGTGCAGCCGCTGGCCGATACGCTCGACCGCCTGGGTCGTTCATGGGGACAGGTCGCGCATTTGAATGCCGTGATGAACACTCCCGCGCTGCGCGAGGTCTACAACGCCAACCTGCCGAAAGTGACATCCTTCCACACCGATCTCGGACAAGACGAGCGGCTTTTCAGCCGCTACCGCGCGCTGGCCGACGCGCCGGGCTTCGCATCGCTGGATGCGGCCCGCAAAAAGCTGATCGAGAACACCTTGCGCGACTTCCGGCTTTCGGGCGCCGAATTACCCGACGACAAGAAGGCGCGGTTCAAGGCGATCGAAGAGGAGCTCTCGCAGCTGTCTTCCCGGTTCGAGGACAACGTGCTCGACGCGACCAACGATTACGGTCTGTTCATCGGCGACGCGGCGAAGCTCTCCGGCATTCCGGCCGATGTTCAGGAGACCGCGAAGAAGGCGGCTGAAGAGGAGAGCAAGCCGGGCTGGAAGCTGACTTTGCGTGCGCCTTGCTACCACCCAGTCATGCAATATGCCGACGACCGAAGCCTGCGCGAGACCTTGTACCGTGCGTACGCGACGCGGGCGAGCGAGTTTGGTAAAGCCAATTGGGATAACAGCGCGCTGATCGACCGCATCGTGGCGCTTCGTCGGGAGAGCGCCGCTTTGCTCGGCTACAAGAGTTATGCCGAAGTGTCCCTGGTGCCGAAAATGGCACGGAACCCGGCCGAGGTGCTCACTTTCCTGCGCGATCTCGGCGCACGCGCGAAGCCGTTTGCCGAGCGCGACATGATCGAGTTGCGCTCGTTCGCGCGCGACCGGCTCGGCCTGTCCGAGCTTGCGGCGTGGGACATTCCCTATGCCTCGGAAAGGCTGCGCCAGGAGCGTTACAGCTTCTCGGACCAGGAGGTCAAATCCTACTTTCCGGAGGACCGCGTGCTTGCGGGCATGTTTCGCGTCGTCGAGACGATCTTCGGGGTCACGATACGCGAGTCGAGCGCGCCGGTCTGGCATCCGAGCGTGCGCTTTTTCGACGTGCTCGATCGCGAAGGCACCGCCGTGGGCCAGTTCTATCTCGACTTGTATGCGCGGGCGGGCAAGCGCAGCGGCGCATGGATGGACGACACGATCCCTCGTCGCCGCAATGGCGTGAAATTGCAGCATCCCGTCGCCTCTCTCATCTGCAACTTCTCCGCGCCGGTCAACGACAAGCCCGCCCTGTTTACGCACGACGAGGTGACGACGCTCTTTCATGAGTTCGGACACGGTCTCAATCTGCTGCTGACGCAGGTAGACGTGCCCGGCGTCTCGGGGCTGGAAGGCGTGGAATGGGACGCGGTCGAGCTGCCGAGCCAATTCATGGAAAATTTCTGCTGGGAGTGGGACGTGCTGAAGCACATGAGCGCACATGTGGATACGGGCGAGGCGTTGCCGCGTCCCTTGTTCGACAAGATGCTCGCGGCGAAGAATTTCGAGAGCGGGATGCAAACCGTGCGCCAGCTCGAATTCGCACTGTTCGACATACACCTGCATCACGATTTCGATGCCAGGGCCGGCTCCGCGCTCGAGCTTGTACGCACGATACGGCGCGAAGTCGCGGTCGTTCCGCGGCCGGAGGAGGATCGGAGCCTCCCGCACGGGTTCAGCCACATTTTCGCCGGCGGCTATGCCGCGGGCTATTACAGCTATAAATGGGCCGAGGTGCTCTCAGCTGACGCCTACAGCTTGTTCGAGGAACAAGGTGTCCTGTCACCGACGGCCGGGAACCGGTTCCGGGACGAGGTGCTCGCTCGAGGGGGAAGCCGGCCCGCGCTGGAGTCGTTTATCGCCTTTCGGGGCCGGTCCCCACAAATTGATGCCTTGTTACGGCATAATGGTATGTTGGCGTCATAATACCGCCGAGGAGGCGAGATGATCACCGCATCCATTGCCGCGCGTTCCCTGACCGCATTTGCCCTGCTTTTGCTGATATCCGGCCTCGCCGCGGCGCAAGTGCAGCAGGTGTATCGCTATATCGATCTCGACGGCCGCGTCGTCTACTCGGACAAGCCGCCGCCGCCTACCGCCAAGGATGCACAAGCCAAACGGATCGGCGCCAACAGCATCGAAACCAGCGATCTGTCTTTTGCCACTGCGCAGGCGCAGGAACGGTATCCGGTGACGCTGTACAGCTTTTCCTGCGGCGTGGTCTGCGACACCGCGCAGGGGGTGCTCAACAAGCGCGGCGTGCCGCATACGGTGATCGACGTCAGCGTGGGCGACGGCGCTGAACGGCTCAAGCGGCTCAGCGGCGGTCTCGACGCGCCGACGATACAGGTCGGCGATCAATACGCGACCGGCTTCAATGAAGGCAAGTGGCAGGCCATGTTGAACGACGCGGGCTATCCCAAGACGCCCCCGCCGAGAACCACCCCGGTCGGACGCCCGGGGGTTCCGATCGTGACCGCGCCGAGCAACGCCAGCCAAACGGTCGCGGCTCCGCCCAAAGGTACCTATCCGCAATAGCGTCAAGGCTCGCTGAAGGATGTGTGCGGTATGTCCGCCGCGTGTGTGGTGAGCCAGAGCGCGCGACGTTCCGCGCCGATCTGAGCACCTAACGGCCAGGTTCGTCGGCGTTGTCATGCTGCGGCGCGGCTTGCGGTAGACTTTCGCTGCGCATGGTCTTTGCCTCGCCGATCTTCCTCTTCCTGTTTCCCCCGCTGGTTCTTAGAGCTCCTGCGCGACTCGCACGCTGCCGGAATTGCGCTCCCATTGCCGGAATCGCTTCTTGAGCGAGAGCGCCGGCGCTTCGACGAATCGCCAGGAGACAACCGCGCACAGCAGGGTCGCCGCGTACGCAGCCGCGAAATGCTCAGGCCGGCCCCACGCCGGAAAAAGCGCGACCAGCGTCTGCTGGACGGGAAACGCGTAGATATAGAGTCCGTAGGAAAAATCGCCGTAACGCCCCCATCGCTTCAATGGCCCGAGGCGCGCGTAGGCGAGCCACATGGTGCTCAGCGCGACGGCCACCGCGAACGTGGGCACAAAGAGCGCTGTTCCCCGCGCGCGATCGCGATGATCCAGGC
>DASZZK010000107.1:0-2852 GCA_035544975.1 Casimicrobiaceae bacterium
GCCTGCTCCCAATTGGGGCCGCTGCCGACGTCGACCACCAAGGGCACATGGAGTTGGGCGACGCCGGCCATGCGCAGCGCGAGCTCGGCTTTCACGCGATCGAGATGGTCTATGGGCGCTTCGAGCACCAGCTCATCGTGAACCTGCAGGACTAGCTTGGCTCCCACGGCCTCGCGGTCAAGCCAAGCCTGTACCTCGATCATCGCGAGCTTGATCAAATCGGCAGCAGTTCCCTGCATCGGCGCGTTGATCGCCGCGCGCTCGGCCGCCTGGCGGCGCGGGCCTCCTCCGGCGTTGATGTCCGGCAGCCAGAGCCTGCGCCCGAATACGGTCTCGACGTAGCCTTGTGCCCGTGCAAGCTCGCGGGTGCGCTGCATGTACCCGGCCACGCCCGGGTAGCGGATGAAGTACTTTTCGATGAACTGCGCCGCGGCCCCACGCTCGATGCCGAGCTGTTGCGCTAACCCGAATGCGCTCATGCCGTAAATCAATCCGAAGTTGACGGCCTTGATGTAGCGCCGCTGCTCCGAGGTCACATCGGCGATCGGAACGCCGAAGATGTCGGCGGCCGTTGCGCGGTGGATGTCTTCGCCTGCGGCGAAAGCATTCAGCAACGATTCGTCACCCGACAGATGCGCCATGATGCGCAGTTCGACCTGCGAATAATCGGCCGAGATCAGCGTGTGGCCCGGCGGCGCGACGAATGCCTCGCGGATGCGCCGGCCCTCGACGGTGCGGATGGGAATGTTCTGCAGGTTCGGTTCGGTGCTGGCGAGGCGTCCCGTGACCGCCGTGGCCTGACCGAAGCACGTATGGACCCTGCCCGTGCGCGCATTCACCATCTGCGGCAGCTTATCGGTGTACGTCGACTTGAGCTTCGACAGCGCGCGATGCTCGAGCAACAGTCTCGGCAGCGGGTAATCCGCGGCGAGCTGCTGCAATACATCCTCGTCGGTCGACGGCTTTCCGGTGGCCGTCTTCTTTAGCGCCGGAAGCTTCATCTTATCGAACAGGATTGCGCCCAGCTGCGTGGGCGAACCGAGATTGAACGGCTGGCCGGCTTCCCTGTACGCCTGCTCCTCGAGAATCATCATCCGCTCGCCAAGCGTCCGGCTCTGCGCCGCGAGCACCGATGCATCGATCAGCACACCTTCACGCTCCATGCGAAAAAGCACTTCGCGGGTCGGAATTTCGATCGTCGAGTAAATGAAATCGAGCTGCGGATTCTTTTTGACCTTCGGGTAAAGAGCGCCATGCAGCTGCAGCGTGATATCGACATCCTCTCCCGAATACTCGGTCGCCTTGTCGATCGAGACCTGGTCGAAACCGATGTGTCCCGCGCCCTTGCCCGCGACGTCTGCATAGCTGATCGTCTTCACGCCGAGCTGGCGCCAGGCAAGGCTGTCCATGTCGTGCGCCCGCTGCGATTCGAGCACGTACGATTGCAGCAATGTGTCGTGGGCAACGCCGGCAAGCGCGATGCCGTAGTTGGCGAGCACGTGCTGATCGTATTTGACGTTCTGGCCGACTTTTTTCCTGGTCGGGTCCTCGAACCAGGGTTTCAATCGCCGCAACACGTCGTCGATCGGCAGCTGCGTCGGCGCTCCCGCATAGCGGTGGGTGAGCGGAATATACGAGGCGCGCCCGGGCTCGACCGAGAACGAAAGCCCGACAATCCGCGCTTCCATCGGATCGAGCCCCGTGGTTTCCGTGTCGAACGAAACCAGCTCGGCGCGCTGAATTGCATCGAGCCAGCGTTCGAACGTCGCGTCGTCGAGAACAGTTTCGTACTCGCGCGCGATCGGCTGGCGCACGACTTCCGGCTCGACGTCCTTTTCCTGCACGGTCGCGGCCGGCGGCACTTCTGCGTCGTTTTGGGCGACGTCTTTGAGCCAGCTCCTGAATTCGAAACGCTCATAGAGCTCGCGAAGCTTAGCCGCGTCGTGCGGCTGAATCACGAGCTCGTTCGGTGCGAACGGCAGCGCGCAATCGGTCTTAACGGTCAGCAACCGCTTGCCTTGCGGCAGCCACGACAGCGCACCGCGCAGGTTTTCGCCTACCGCGCCGCCGATCGATCCCGCATTCGCGATCACCTTGTCGAGCGTGCCGTGCTCGGCGAGCCACTTGGCCGCGGTTTTCGGACCGACCTTGGGGACGCCCGGAATATTGTCCACGGAATCGCCGATCAGCGCGAGATAGTCGAGCAGCTGATCGGCGCGCACGTCGAATTTATCGACGACGGTCGTCATGTCGAGCAGCTCGTTGCTCATGGTGTTGACCAGCGTCACGCGCGGCGTGATCAGTTGCGCGAGATCCTTGTCGCCGGTGGAAATCAGCGTATCGATGCCAAGCTGCTCGGCTTGTCTGGCCAGCGTTCCAATCACGTCGTCGGCCTCGACGCCTTCGATCATCAGTATCGGCCAGCCGTGAACGCGGATCAGCTCGTGCAAGGGCGCGATCTGGGCGACGAGCGCGTCCGGCATCGGTGATCGATTGGCCTTGTATTGCGGGTACCAGTCGTCGCGAAATGTCTTGCCGGGAGCGTCGAACACGACCGCGAAGTAGTCCGGCTTGCCGTCCTCGATCAATCGGCGCAACATGGAAATGACACCGCGAATGGCACCGGTCGGCTCGCCGCGCGACGTGCGCAAATCGGGCAGCGCATGAAACGCCCGATAGAGGTACGACGAGCCGTCAACCAAAACGAGCTTAGGCATGATTCAGACGAGCAAGATTCCGGAGATTATCGACCCGCAGTCGATGTACTCGACGAACGGCCAAGAGGCGTGGCGGGTGCTCGGCATTATGGCAGAATTCGCCGTCGCGACCGAACGTCTGCGCGGCATACGGCC
>DASZZK010000108.1:0-4047 GCA_035544975.1 Casimicrobiaceae bacterium
CGCAGCGGTGCGTCGAATTCGCTGACGCTGGACCGTCCCTTGACCGTGCGCCGCGCGCCCAATGGCTTTCTGTTCGTCAATGGAACGCCGACCGACTGCGTTCACCTCGCGGTCACGGGCCTCCTTGACGACCTTCCCGACATGGTGATTTCGGGCATCAACCACGGCGCGAACATGGGCGACGACACGATTTATTCGGGCACCGTCGCCGCCGCGATGGAGGGCTATCTTCTGGGCCTGCCGTCGATCGCGGTGTCGCTGACCAACAAGGCCGGCAAACATTTCGAAACCGCGTCAAAAGTGATTGTCGATATGCTGCACCGGCACCGCCGGCAGCCCGCAGGCGCGTGGCTGCTCAACGTCAATGTTCCCGACGTGCCCCACGGCCAGTTGAAAGGCGAGCGTGTCACGCGCCTGGGCAAGCGCCACAAAGCAGAGCCGGTGATCAAGACACAGACGCCGCGCGGCGAGACGTGCTACTGGGTCGGTGCCGCAGGTGCGGCAGCCGATGCAGGCGAGGGCACCGACTTCGACGCCATCGAGCGTGGATACGTTTCGGTGACGCCCTTGCAGATCGATCTGACCAACCACGGTGACATGCCGCGAATCGCGGCGTGGCTTTCGACGCGGGTGAAGACGGACGCGAAGGCATGACTGCCGGCGTCGAAAGATTCGCAGGCATCGGCATGACCTCCGCGCGAACCCGTGCGCGGATGGTCGAGCGCCTGCGCGAGCAGGGTATCCGCGACGAGGTGGTGATCTCGGCCATGGAAGCGGTGCCGCGGCACATCTTCGTCGAGGAAGCGCTGGCCATCCGTGCCTACGAAGACAGCCCGCTTCCCATCGGCTCGGGACAGACCATTTCGCAGCCGTATGTCGTCGCGCGCATGACCGAGCTCCTCCGCGCGGGACGCGACTTGCCGCAGGTGCTCGAAATCGGCACCGGCTGCGGTTACCAGACGGCGGTGCTGGCGCACATCGCGAGCGAGGTGTACACCGTCGAGCGTATCGCGGCGCTGGTGGCCAAGGCGCGGCGCAACCTGCGCGCGCTCAAAGTCGAGAACGTGCGCATCAAGCATGGCGACGGCTCGAGCGATATCGGCGAGGACCTGGAAGTCGACGGCATCATCGTCACCGCGGCGGCGACCAAGGTGCCCACGGGCTTGCTGCGGCACCTCCGCGTCGGCGGTCGCATGGTGTTGCCGCTCGCGATCCGCGATGAAGGCCTTCGCGGCGTTCAGCGGCTGACGGTGATCGACAAGGGGCCCGATGGCATCCACCAACAAGACTACGACGCGGTAAGATTCGTGCCGCTGCTTCCTGGACTCGCATGATTTTTCTCAAATGACGCCGCCCGTCCGCATTAGCGCGCTGCTTGCCGCCGTTGCCGCCGCGCTCGTCCTTGCCGGTTGCATGACGCGGCCGCCAGCTCCCGTCGACGAACGAGGACCTCCCATATTTTTCCCGCCGCCTTCGCCGCCGCCGCCCGCGGCCGTGGCGCGCGAGCCCGAAGCGCCGCCACGCTTGTACACCGTCAGGCGCGGCGAGACGCTGGCGCAGATTGCGCTCGAGCAGGGCCTCGACTACCGCGAGCTCGCCGTGTGGAACAACATCGAGAACCCGAACGTGATACGCGTCGGTCAGGTGCTGGTGCTTTCTCCGCCCGGACAAGCAGGTACAGGTCCCGGCGGCGTGGTCACCGCGCCATTGGTTACCGCGCCATCCATTGCTCCAAGCAACGAGGCCCGCGCGCTGATGACGTCGCCGGGCCGCGGCAACACGCCGACATTCAAGACCGAACCGCGGGCGATGAAATTGCCCTACTCGGATCAGGCGCTCGCACAGTTGGAGCGCCCGCCGATTTCCATCGCAGCCCCGCCAGCGCCAGCGACCGCGCCGGCAACCGCCGCCGCGCCGCCGGCGTCTGCCACCGCGCCGCCGGCGTCCGCCACCGCGCCGGCTTCAACCAACATCGCCAAGGCGACGCCTTCCCGACCCGAATCCGCACGAGTACCCGAGATCGACGACGCCAAGCTCGACTGGGCATGGCCGACCTCAGGAAAGGTTATCAAAGGGTTTTCCGAAGGTTCGAATCTCAAGGGCATCGACATTGGCGGCAAGGCCGGTCAACCGGTACTGGCCAGTGCCGCCGGTCGAGTCGTTTACGCCGGAGCGGGCCTGCGCGGCTACGGCAAGCTGGTCATCGTCAAGCACAACAACACCTACCTTTCCGCTTACGCGCACAACCGCGAGATTCTGGTCAAGGAAGGGCAGCAGGTCAGCAAGGGACAGAAGATCGGCGAGATGGGCGACACCGACGCCGACCAAGTCAAGCTTCATTTCGAAATTCGTCGCCTCGGCAAGCCCATCGACCCGGCGAAATTCCTTCCACCCACATGAGCCTGCGGGCAACGACGAACCCCGGCATCGCATGAGGGCTCCGTCGACGACCCATGACGAGCGCCTGCCGGCTGCGACCGAGCCGGACACACGGACGCGGGAGTTGCCGCTGGACGTGCCCGAGACCGGCGTCGGCGCCGACTTCCTCAACGACATCACCCAGATCTACCTCAACGAAATCGGGCAGAGCCCGCTCCTCACTCCCGCGCAGGAGCTCGAATACACGCGCGCAAATCGCGCTGGCGATTTCGACGCGCGGCAGAAAATGATCGAGCACAACCTGCGGCTCGTCGTCAGCATCGCCAAGCATTACCTCAATCGCGGGCTCACGCTCGCCGATCTTATCGAAGAAGGCAATCTCGGACTGATCCACGCCTTGGAAAAGTTCGATCCGGAGCGCGGCTTTCGATTCACCACCTACGCGACGTGGTGGATAAGGCAATCGATCGAGCGCGCGATCATGAATCAATCGCGGACGATTCGGCTCCCCGCACACGTGGTCAAGGAGCTCAATATCGTGCTCCGTGCGCTGCGTCATCTGGAGACGCACGGCGTTTTCGGCGAAGGTCGCGAGCCAACCGTCGACGACGTCGCGCACCTGCTCGACAAGCCGGTAGAGCAGGTGCGCAAGGTGCTGGGCTACAACGAGACGGTTGCGTCGCTGGACGCGCCCTTCGATTCGGAACCGGGGCTCTCGCTCGGTGATCAACTGGCCGATGAGGACGCACCGAGCCCGGAGCTCATCCTGCATAACTCGGAGATCGAGGGGTGGGTAAAGCAGTGGCTCGACGAGCTCTCGGACCGCCAGCGATGCGTCATCGAGCGGCGCTATGGGCTCAACGGCAGGGATGTGGCGACGCTGGAAAAGCTGTCGCGTGAGCTCGGCGTCACGCGAGAGCGCGTGCGCCAGATTCAGTCGGAGGCGCTCGACAAATTGCGTGCGCGCCTCCGCCGGCGGGGCCTGTCGCGTGAGGTGTTGTAGCGCCGGATTCGTCCGCGTCGCGCGCGAGCCGCGCTGGCGAACTCATTCGACCGTTTCCGGCGACTCCTTGGCGGCGCTTGTCGAACGCGAGGCTTCGTTCAGGGCGCGCGGTCGCGGCAGAGCGTCGACCCCGGTTCTTAACTCCTCCATCATCTGATCGCGTCTCGGATCGAGCGGACCATAGTGGAGCTGCGCATAGCGTTCTCCGATGCGCGCGAGAACGCTTGCCCATTGCGGCCAGCGTTTACCGGCGCGGCGGGTGTAGGCAAGCGGTCCCTCTTCCGGCGCGCGGGCAAGACCGGCGCGGCCGAGCCTGCGGCAGAGGGCATTCCACAACACGACTTCGGCATCGACTCGCGAGCGGCGCAGCTGCGCCGCGCCAAGCAGGAGAGCCCCCCAGATGAACACTGCGCCGGCAACCACCGCCACCAGCTGCCATGGTCGCGCGTCCTCCAATCCGAACCCGGCCAAGAAGTCGCGCTGGCGCTCGATGTTGAAGCCGACGACGCCGCGCTGCCACTGGTAGTTGACGGAGTCCCATTTCAGCCTGAGGCTTTTGATCCACGTCATCTCCAGCCGGGCGAAATACGGTACCTGCTCGCCCGCAGGCAGTGCGGCGCCCAAGCCGCGCTCGATTCGCGACGGTGCCACCGCGGCGGTGGGAT
>DASZZK010000109.1:0-4500 GCA_035544975.1 Casimicrobiaceae bacterium
GTCAGTTGCGCGACCTGCGGCGCGAGGCGTCGCGTGAACAGTCCGGTGCCGCAGGCGAGCTCAAGCATGCTCGCTGGCCGCCGCGCGCCGAGCCATTGCTCGAGCGTCGACTCGACGGCAGCCGCTTCCGTGTGCCAGTGCGCATTGAGCTCGGGGCCGCGGTCGTAGCGGCCGGTTCGGAACCACCACTCGTCGTACTCGCCGGCGCGAGCGCGGTAATAGGCGATCTGGTCGCCAAGAATGTCCGCGGTGATCGTCATCGGTAATCGATAGTTGCTGAACCAATTATAGCGCGGTCAAGCCGGCGCCGACGCGTTGCCGGCCGTCAATGCGAGACTCGCATCCATTACAATGTCGCGGACATTCACCTGCCGATAGCTGCATTGCAATCCTATCTCTGGAAACAACATACGGCCGCGGCGCTGCTGATTGCCGCGGCGCTGGCGATAGCAGGCACCTTCGCATGGCAGGACCGACACGCTTCCGGTCCTGCGCCCGTTCCTGCGACCGCTCCTGCGCCCGTTCCTGCGACCGCTCCTGCGGCAGCGTCGAGTGCGGCGCCGGTTGCAACGCAGGCTGCAGCGCGGGTAGTCACGACCATCGGCGCGCTCGATGCGCCGGAGGCCGAAGCGATCGTCGATACGACGCTACGCATCACCGGATGGGCGCTCGATCCTGCCGGCATCAAGAGCGTGGAGATTCGCGTCGACGGCCGGCCGCATGCCGCGAAGTACGGCCTCCCGCGTCCCGACGTGGCCGCGGTCAAGCCCGGCTTTCCGGACTCCGCCGCCGCCGGATTCGAGTTCAGCGGTGAATTTCCGCAACTCGATCCGGTTCGCCACGCGATTACCGTCGTCGCGATCAATCGCGCCGGGGATGAATCGGTGTTGGCGAGCAAGAGCCTGATCCCGCCGCAGGCGATGACTCTTTGGCGAGGACTGCTCGACCGGCATCCGAGATTGGCGGCCCGCCCGTTCCGTTTCCTGATGATGACCTCGGGCGTCGCAGCCGGCGGCGCCGCGGAAGTCGAACCGACGTATCGAGCGTATCTCTCGCGCACCACCGGCGTCGGCATCGCGGTACCGATACTCTATTTGCGCACGACCAGGGGAGCCGCCGGCGACTGGGTGTTCGATCCCGATTTCGATCTCACCCACAAGTGCCGCGACCGCCCGGTCGCCGAAGACAATCTGCGAGGCGTCATTCAGCACGCGATCGACAAGCGCCTGCCGGTGCAATTCATTCTTAACGGCGGCATCTGGGCCGACGCGAGCTGCGACACGCCTGAGTGGGATGTCAACGACTACCTGGAACAGGACGTCGACAATTGTCAGTGGACGCAGGACAACAAGGTCTTTCCCGACGACTACCTGAAGAATCTGCCGGGATCGACCAACTCGCCGGAGCTCGGGCGCACCCTCACCTACAACGTTTATGCGCGTAAGGTGCGCCAATACAAACGGCGCAACCTGCAAGCGGCCGCCCGCATCGTCGCAGCGTTCGCCCGCCAGCATCCCGATCTCTTCGTCGGCGTCAGCCTCGACGCCGATACCTATATGAATCCGTTCGTCAAGAATGGCAACCTCTACGACTACAACCCCGGCATGCTCCGGCAATTCAGGGAATGGCTAGCGGCAAGCGGACCTTATGCCGGAAAGCCCGAGACCGGCGCGCCCGACTTAACGGCCTATCGCCGCAAGGACCCGCTAACGCTCGCGCAAGTCAATCGCATCGCCAACCAACATTGGTCATCGTGGGATGCAGTCGATCCGCCGCGGCGTTTTGCCGGCATGGATAGGCAGCCGCTTGCCGCGGAGCAGACGCCGTTCTGGGACGACCCGTGGTACAGGGAATGGGATGCGTTCCGAAAGCACATCGTCGGCCTGCACTATTCGGAGCTGGCGCAGTGGACGCACGAAGCAGGCGTGTCTAGCGACCGCATCTTTTCGTCGCAAGCATTCATCGCACCCGACGCGGGATTGAGACCGGTTTCCGTTCGCATCAAGGGTTCGAGCCCCGACTACGACTCCGCGGGCGTGTCGATCGAGGGCGCTATTCCGCACGACGGCCATCTCGGCGCGATCGTCTACGGCCCCGCCGCCGCGAACGAACACTGGATGGAGGACGGCCATAGCCTGTTTGCCACGATTGCGCGCATGGACCCAGCCTGGGCCATCGTCGAAATGAATGCCACCGACCTCAAGGCACCGACGGTGCAGCCGCATTTCGCGCGGTCCTATCACGCGTTTCGCGACATGTTCAACTTCGACGCGCAGGAGGTGTCGGTGATGGCGTGGAACGGGTCGAACGGCGTGTATTCGGATCAACCCGGCTACCTGCCGTACACATCGTGGCGCAATACGCCTGCCGAGGCGGCAATGCGCGATTTCATGGTCACGCACGCGAATCTGCCTCGCGGCGCGAGACTCTGGACGTTTGGCGCGCCGGGCCATGCCGACGACGACGGATGGCGGCTCGAGCAGGGCAAAGTGCATGCGCGCGGCGGCTATCTCAATTTGGAATTTGACGGGGCAACGGCGACCCTGGTTTCGCCGCCGGATCAAGTCATCCGGACTGCCACGATTGGTTCTCTCGTGCTGGGATTACGCGATGCCGCATCACTTGCCGCGATGCAGATATTCGGACGCATTGATGACAAGTCGCCGTGGGTGGCAATCGGCACGCCGATTCCGGCGGCGAGATTTCAGCATGTCGATGCCGGCGTGCAGGTGCCGCTAATCTGGCCTTCCGCACTGCGCGCGAGGGGTACGATCGTCGCGGAGCTGAAGATCGTGCTGGCGTTCGATCATGGCGCGGCGAGGGCACGGCTGGAGCGAGTTGCTCTTTATCCGCGCACAAACTAATTGCACCGGAGGCATCAGCATCGGTGGTAGCGCGGCTTTCGAGCCCGTGTTATATTTTGACGACGGGGACGTGCGAGCAGACTCCCCGCTCCACCAGACGTTCTACGCGTCCAAGCTCTGCTCCTGACCCCGGGTTCGAACCCGGACGGGAGTCTGCATTGGACAATCCATGATGTCACCGCATGTTCGACGATTGTTGTGGGTCAGAGGCCTGCGTGCTTTCGGCGACGGCTTCGTCAGTCTTCTGCTGCCGCTCTACCTGCTCGAGCTCGGGCTCGGGCCCTTTCAAGTGGGCGCCATCACGGCCGGCACACTGCTGGGCTCCGGTGTCCTCACTTTGGCCATCGGACTCTGCGCCCATCGCTTCAGGCTGCGTACCCTGCTGCTCTGCGCGACCTTTTTGATGGCGGCGACAGGCCTGGGTTTCGCGGTGGTGACGAATTTCTGGCCGCTGCTCCTGATCGCGGTGCTTGGCACGCTCAATCCATCCAGCGGAGACGTAAGCGTTTTCCTGCCTCTCGAGCAGGCCGCGCTCGCGCACGTCGCCGGCGCCCGCGAGCGGACGGCGCTCTTCGCCCGTTACAGTCTCGTCGGCGCGTTGGTGGCCGCGCTGGGGGCGCTGTCGGCGGGATTACCCGGCCTGATGGTCGACGCCGCCGGCATGACCATGCGCTCCGCACTGCAGCTCATGTTCGGCCTCTACGGCGTGATCGGCGTGGCGGCGGCGGCCATCTATCGCAAGCTGCCGACGGATTTCGCTGCCGATATGCAGACCCCGACGGCTCCTCTCAAGGAATCCAAACGCATCGTCTATGTCCTTGCGGCGCTTTTCAGTCTCGACGCTTTCGGCGGAGGCTTCATCGTACAATCGATGCTGGCGCTGTGGCTCTTCGAGAGATTTCAGCTATCGGTCGGTCTGGTAGCGACGATCTTTTTCTGGACCGGCGTGTTCACTGCATTTTCGTATCCGCTCGCGGTGCGCATCGCCAGCAGATTCGGACTCATCAACACCATGGTATTCACGCATCTTCCGTCCAGTGTGCTCCTGGTGCTCATTCCGTTGATGCCGGACCTGTCCTGGGTCATCGTGCTGCTTCTCGTTCGCAGCGCTCTTTCGCAGATGGATGTGCCGACGCGAAGCTCGTACGTGATGGCAGTGGTATCGCCTTCCGAACGTGCGGCGGCTGCCAGCATCACCTCGGTTCCGCGCAGCTTGGCCTCGTCGATCAGCCCTCTGGTGGCGGGTTACCTGCTGCAGGTCTCGACTTTCGGCTGGCCGCTCTTGATCGGCGGCATCCTGAAAATCGTCTACGACCTGTTGCTGCTCGGCATGTTTCGCGCCGTCCGCCCACCCGAGGAGTCGCCGCCGAAGCGCTGAGAGAATGGAGCGGCGTGCTACCGCGCGAGGCGGCAAGGAATCCTATCGATCGTCGAGGCGAACTTCGACGTAGGCCCGGTCGCGGATCTGGCGCACCCAATCCTGAAACGCCTCGTCCACCTTGCGCTGGCGGATCGCCGTTTGCGCCTCGGAACGCTCGCGAGTGCCGGTGATGTCCTGCCGCCGCCGCTCGAGCAGCTGAATGAGGTGCCAACCGAAAGGCGAGCGCACGGGATCGGAAACCTGATTCGGCTCCAG
>DASZZK010000110.1:0-10847 GCA_035544975.1 Casimicrobiaceae bacterium
GTGAGGACGCCGTCGACATCGCAGGAAAGCATCCGCACCGCGCGCGCTCGTGCCAAGAGATCGGGCGTCGTCATCGCGTGCTCCAACGGCGCGTCATACCACCTTCGCGAGCGTAAGCACGCGTTCGGGATCGATGCCGACAGCAGGCACCGGTTCGGCTGCTCGGATCGGCGTGGACATGCGGCCAAGTATAGCCGAACGCTCAACGGGCCGGCTCGGACGCTGTGCTACATTCGCATCACGTCTTCGGCGTGTTCACGGACCACCAGTGCCCCAGACACTGCAGCTCATTTTGTTGCTGCTGGCATCGGCCGTCGTCGTGGTCGTCGCCTGCCGTCTTCTGCGGCTTCCACCGATCCTCGGCTATCTCGTCGTTGGCATTGCGGTCGGCCCGCATGCGCTGGGGTGGGTGCCGGACAATGCCGACGTCCGCGATCTCGCCGAGTTCGGCATCGTGTTCCTCATGTTCTCCATCGGCCTCGAGTTCAGCCTGCCGCAGCTGAAGGCGATGCGCCGCGCGGTGTTCGGACTGGGCCTCGCGCAGGTAGCGATCACGACCGCGGTCGCCATGTTCGTGTCGCATTTCCTGGGCTACCGATGGCTGGCGGGACTCGCGCTTGGCGGCGCCGTGGCGATGAGCTCGACCGCAATCGTATCCAAGATGCTTGCCGAGCGCACCGAGCTCAACACCGCGCACGGCCGCGACGCGATGGGCATTCTTCTGTTTCAGGATCTCGCCGTGGTGGCGTTCCTGATCGCGATCCCGACACTCGCCGCAGGCGGGGCCGATCTCTGGACGACGCTTGCGCTGGCCGGCGTCAAAGCCGCCCTGGCGCTGGCGGTGATCCTTTTTTTCGGCCAGGGGCCGACCCGAGCCTGGTTTCATCTCGTCGCGCGACAGCGCTCGTCCGAGCTTTTCATGCTCAACATCCTTCTGGTCACGCTCGGTTTGGCCGCGCTCACCCAGATCGCGGGACTCTCTTTTGCGCTCGGCGCGTTTCTCGCCGGGATGCTGATCGCGGAAACCGAATACCGCTACCAGGTCGAGGAGGACATCAAGCCGTTTCGCGACGTGCTCCTGGGACTGTTTTTCGTCACCGTCGGCATGTATCTCGATTTGGGCGTGGTCGGACACCATTTCGGCTGGGTGTGCCTGTTGCTGTTGGGCCCGGTGCTGGCAAAGCTTGCGCTGATCGTGCTGTTGGCCAGAGTCTTCGGCGCACCGCTCGGCACCGCGCTGCGGACCGGTTTCTATCTCGCGCAGGCCGGCGAGTTCGCCATCGTGTTGCTCGCCTTGTCGACCGACTTGGGCATCATCGATAAAACGCTGTCGCAGCTGGTGCTGGCGGCGATGGTGCTTTCGATGTTGTCGGCACCGTTCCTGATCCAGTTCGCCGAGCCTCTCGCGCGCCGTTTGACCGCCAACGACTGGCTCATGCGCGCCACCCAGCTCACTAACATCGCGGCGCGAACACTGGCTCGCCAGGAGCACATCATCATATGCGGCTATGGGCGTAGCGGACAAAACCTCGCGCGCCTGCTGGAGGCCGAGGAGATTTCCTTTCTCGCGCTCGATTCCGATCCGCAGCGGGTGCGCGAGGCCGCGGCGGACGGCGGCAGCGTGGTCTACGGCGACGCAGGGCGCCGCGAGGCGCTGATGGCAGCCGGCCTCTCCAAAGCGCGCGCAGTCGTGGTGACCTTTGCCGACACGCCGACCGCGCTCAGGATCCTGCACCACGTGCACGAGGCGCGTCCGGAGGTGCCGGTGATCGTGCGCACCCTGGACGACACCGAGCTCGACCAGCTGCTCAAGGCGGGCGCCGCCGAAGTCGTGCCCGAAGTGCTCGAGGGCAGCCTGATGCTCGCGTCGCATTCGCTGCTCCTGGTCGGGGTGCCGCTCAACCGCGTGCTGTTGCGCATTCGCGCAATCCGCGAGGAGCGTTACAGCCTCTTCCGTGGCTTCTTTCACGGTGCGACCGACACCGCTGACGCCGCGGAAAACGTTCAGCCGCGGTTGCACTCGGTGCGATTGACCGAGCGCTCCTCCGCCGTCGGCAAGTCACTCGGCGAAATCGCGCTCGGCAACAGCGTCGAGGTGACGGGCGTGCGCCGCCGCGGCGCGCGATCGGAAGTGCCGCAGCCGGAGTATCGATTCGAAGCCGGCGACATACTCGTGCTGCTGGGCCGCCCCGAGGGTCTGGCGTTGGCCGAGAAAAAACTGTTGCGAGGCTGATCTCAAGACGTAACGGTCCGTAACGGTCGTTGTTGGGTGCGGATGAACCCGCTACAATCTACGTCCTTTCGGAACCGGCTCATCACGGAAATGCCAGTTGCAACCACCGCGGCATCGCATGCCGCGCTGACCCCGACGCGCCGGCTCGATCCCGCCGCCGCGGCCATCGAACTCGTCGACGTGCATTTTGCGTATGACAGGCGCGAGATCCTGAAGGGCATAACGATGTCCGTGCCCCGCGGCAAGATCGTCGCCATCATGGGCGCCAGCGGCAGCGGCAAGACCACCATCCTGCGGCTCATCGGCGGGCAGCTCAAGCCCGCCTCGGGCCAGGTTCGCGTCGGCGGCCAATCGGTGTCCGACCTCGAGCCCGACGCGTTGTACGCGTTGCGGCGCCGCTGCGGCATGCTGTTTCAGTTCGGCGCGCTGTTCACCGACATGAGCGTATTCGAGAACATCGCGTTTCCCATGCGCGAGCACACCGAGCTGCCCGAGGAGATCATTCGCGACCTGGTGCTGATGAAGCTTCACGCCGTCGGCTTGCGCGGCGCCGCGCAGCTGATGCCCTCCGAGCTGTCGGGAGGCATGGGTCGCCGCGTCGCCCTGGCGCGTGCGATCGCACTCGATCCGATGCTGATGATGTACGACGAACCCTTTGCCGGGCTGGATCCGATCTCCCTCGGCGTCGTGGGACAGCTGATAAGACGGCTGAACGATGCGCTGGGCATTACCTCGGTGGTGGTGACCCACGATGTCTACGAATCGTTGAAAATCGTCGACTACCTGTATTTCGTGTCGGAGGGAAAGATCGTGGCCGAGGGCACTCCCGACGAAGTCCGCGCGTCGACCGACCTTTACGTTCGCCAGTTCGTCGATGGCCAGCCCGACGGCCCGGTGCCGTTTCACTATCCGGCCCCGCCCTATCGCGACACGCTTTTCGCCGATGTCGAAGCCTGATGTCACATGAAGCGTTAGACGAGCTGGGGCAGGGGCTGCGTCGCCTCGGCGGAGCGGTGAACGGCGGCATCGCCTGGGTGGGCTACGCCGCACGCTTCTTTGTAGCGATCCTCTGGCACTCGCCAGGGGCGTTCCGGCGCTTGCATCTGACGCTGCGCGAGATTTACTTTTCCGGTGTCCTGTCGCTGGTGATCATCCTGACCTCGGGTTTGTTCGTGGGGATGGTGCTTTCGCTGCAGGGCTACGAAGTACTGGTGCGTTACGGCGCCGACGAGCAGCTTGGAATTGTCGTCGCATTGTCGCTGGTAAGGGAGCTCGGGCCCGTACTTGCAGGGCTTCTGTTCGCCAGCCGGGCGGGCTCGGCAATCACCGCCGAAATAGGTTTGATGAAAGCTACCGAGCAGCTCTCGGCGATGGAAATGATGGCCGTCGATCCGATCGCGAGGGTCGTGGCGCCGCGTTTTTGGGCGGGCGTCATCTCGATGCCGCTGCTGGCCGCGCTTTTTTCCGCGCTGGGGATCTTCGGCGCCTATTTCATCGGCGTCCGGGTGCTCGGGGTCGACGCAGGGGCGTTCTGGGGACAGATGCAGGCCGGCGTCAAGGTGTGGCCCGACGTGACCAACGGCATCATCAAGAGCCTCGTCTTCGGCACTGCCGTGTCGCTGATCGCGGTGCTCGATGGCTATGACGCAAAGCCGACCGCGGAAGGCGTCTCCATCGCGACCACGCGCACCGTCGTAATATCGTCGCTGGCGATCCTCGCTCTCGACTTTGTGTTGACTGTATTCATGTTCAGGGGAGTTGGCACGTGAATCGTTCCACGATCGACCTTTGGGTCGGCATTTTCGTCGCTATCGGGTTTGGCGCGATTCTTTTCCTGGCGTTGAAGGTGGGAAATCTGCTGACGCTGGACCGGGCGCCGGGCTATCATCTGTCGGCGAACTTCGACAATATCGGCGGTCTCAAGCTGCGTGCGCCGGTCAAGGCGGCGGGTGTGATCGTTGGCCGGGTCGAGGGCATCCGGCTCGACCCGAAGAACTACGAAGCGATCGTCACGATGCGCATCAATCGCGATGTCGAGTTCACCAAGGATACGATCGCGTCGATCAATACCTCCGGCTTGCTCGGCGAGGTGTATATCGGGCTCGACGCCGGCGGCGATCTGGTGATGCTTAAGGATGGCGAACACATCATCAAGACGCAGTCCGCGGTGGTAATCGAGAAGCTGATCGGACAGTTTCTTTTCGACAAGGCATCGGACGCAGGGGCCAAAAAATGAAAGCACTAAATCTCAGAATCGCGCTCGCGCTATGCATGGTGGTCCTCGCCGGATGTGCCGTGGCACCGTCGCAGGTCGACCCGCTGGAGCCATGGAACCGCGCGATGTACTCCGTGCACGAGGTCGTTGACGGCAACGTCATCAAGCCCGTTGCCAAGGCGTACGTTCAGAATATGCCGGAGCTGATACGCACCGGCGTTTCGAATTTCTTCGGCAACATCGACGACTTATTTACCGGGATCAACGACGTGCTGCAGGGCAACGGGAATCGCGCCGGCGACGCGTTCGGCCGCGTGTTGCTGAACTCGACCTTCGGAGTGGGAGGAATCTTCGATCTCGCGTCGATGATGGGCATTACCAAGGACAAGAACGATTTCGGCCTGACCTTCGGCAAGTGGGGCGCGCCCGAGGGGGCATACCTTTTCATTCCCCTGTTCGGTCCGACAACCGTGCGCGACGGCACCGGCGTTCTGGTGCGGATCTACGCCAGTCCGACTGGATACATCGACAACATTGGGCTGCGCAATTCAGTTTGGGGACTCAATTACCTCGACACTCGCGCGCAAGCGCTCCAGAGCGAAGACGTGCTCGACACCGCCGCCCTCGACAAGTACCGCTTCCTGCGCAACGCCTATTTGAGGGCCCGTCGCTACCAGCTCTACGACGGCAAGCCGCCGCCGGAACTCGAGGAAGAATGACGCTGCGGTGCCGAGGCGGCGCCTTACACGCAACTTCGACAAGCAGCCGGCGCCTCAAGCGCGGTCAACCTGAAGAACCGCCGTCCGTTTACGTTGTCCATGGTTCACTCGCCATGAGCTCGATGAGGATCACCATGCTACGCACATTGTTGTCGACTCTGATTTTGCTGCCACTCGCTCTCTCGATGCAGCCGGCATTGGCACAGGAAGCGCCGGATGCCCTGGTCAAGCGCGTGGCCGAAGACGTGCTTACGACGATTCGTTCCGACAAGGACCTCCAGGCGGGCAATCAGGCCAAGGTCAAGCAGTTAATCGAGACCAAGCTCGCGCCCCATTTCGACTTCGGGCGCATGACCGCGTTGGCGGTTGGCCGCAACTGGGCGAGCGCGACCCCCGAGCAACAAAAGCAGCTCATAGACCAGTTTCGCACGCTGCTGGTACGGACCTATTCCGGAGCGCTGACGGGCTATCGCGACAACACCATGGATTACAAGCCGCTGCGCATGAACCCGGGCGACACCGAAGTCATCGTCCGGACGGAAGTGCGTCGACCTGGCCAGGCGCCGGTGCAGATCGACTACAACATGGCCAAGACGCCGGACGGCTGGAAGGCCTACGACGTGTCCGTTGCGGGTGTAAGCCTGGTGACCAACTACCGCGGTGAGTTCAACGATATCGTCAAGAACTCCGGCATCGACGGGCTGATCAAGACGCTCGACAGCAAGAACAAAGGCCCGGCACCGCCGCCTGCCAAGTGAGCGAGGTCACGACCGCGTTTCAGGTGGAGAGCGACCGTTGGATTCCCACCGGTCCGCTGACCATGGACAGCGTTGCCACCGTGCTCGCGGCGAGCACCGAAGCGCCGCTGCCCGCGACCGGCGTCATCGATCTCGAACGTGTCGAGGCGGTCGACTCGGCCGGTGTCGCACTTTTGCTCGCCTGGAAGCGCCGGGCGGCCGCCGAGGGCAAGCCGCTCTCGTTTGCCCATATTCCGACGAGCCTCGATTCGCTGTCGCAGCTCTACGGCGTCGAAGAGCTCCTGGTGGCGGAACCGACCTGACCTCGCACCCGGCTGCGCGCTCGGGACGGATCCTTTTGCCGCCCTGGCCCTGATGGGCGCCGCGGTTGAAATCGTCGATGTCGCGCGCCGCTTCGGCGCCGTGCAGGCGCTCTCCGGCGTCGATCTCGTCGTCGAGGAGGGCGAATTCTTCGGCTTGCTCGGACCCAATGGCGCCGGCAAAACCACGCTGATCTCGATCGTCGCCGGGCTTACTCGCGCGGACCGCGGGACGGCGCGGGTGCTCGGTCACGACGTGGTGACCGATTATCGCCGTGCGCGAAGGCTCCTCGGTGTGGTGCCGCAGGAGCTGGTATTCGATCCGTTTTTCACCGTCCGCGAAACACTCAGAATTCAGGCAGGCTACTTCGGTTTGCGCAACAACGATGCATGGATCGACGAGATCCTGCATCACCTCGACCTCGCCTCCAAGGCCGACGCCAACATGCGCGCGCTGTCCGGCGGCATGAAGCGCCGGGTGCTGGTCGGACAAGCGCTGGTGCACAAGCCGCCGGTGATCGTTCTCGACGAGCCCACCGCGGGTGTCGACGTCGAGCTGCGCCAAAGCCTGTGGGGCTTCATCCGCAAGCTCAACCGTGACGGGCACACGATCATCCTCACCACGCACTATCTGGAGGAGGCGGAGGCCTTGTGCGGCAGGATTGCGATGCTCAAGGCCGGAAAAGTTGTCGCGCTCGACACCACGCAGAACCTGCTGTCGAGCTTCGCGGGCCTGACGGTGCGGCTTACCGCCGGCGCCTTGCCCGACGCGTGGCGCGAACGTGTCCTCAGGCACGAAGGCGCGACCTACCTGTTGTCACTGGCCAGTTACGCCGAGCTCGAGAGTCTGCTCTCGGCCTTGCGTGAGCGCGGAATCGCTATTGCCGAGCTCGCGCTGCAGGAGGCCGATCTGGAGCAGGTCTTTCTCAGAATCATGAAGCGGACCGCGTAGAAAGAATGAGCACGAAAGTGAGCACGGAAATGAGGACGAACCTGAGCTCGGAGCCGATCCGGCACCGCTCCGGCTGGCAGACGCTGCTCTACAAGGAGCTGCTGCGATTCTGGAAGGTGAGCTTTCAGACCATTCTCGCGCCGGTGCTGACGTCGCTCTTATACTTGTTGATTTTCTCGCACGTGCTGGAGTCGCACGTTTCTGTATTCGACGGACGTGTCCGCTATACGGCGTTTCTCATTCCCGGTCTGGTGATGATGTCGGTGCTGCAGAACGCGTTCGCCAACAGCTCGTCCTCGCTGATCCAGTCGAAGATCACGGGCAATCTGATTTTCGTGCTGCTCCCGCCCTTGTCGCCTCTCGATCTGTTCGCGGCGTATGTGGTCGGTGCGATGGTGCGCGGAATCTCGGTCGGTCTCGGCGTGTTCCTCGTCACCCTGTGGTTCGCGCCGATCGCGCCGGTGCATCCGTTGTGGGCGCTCGCATTTGCCTTGCTCGGCAGCATGATCCTCGGCGTGCTCGGACTCCTTGCCGGCATCTGGGCGGACAAGTTCGACCAGCTCGCCGCGTTTCAGAATTTCCTGATCATGCCGCTGACGTTCTTGTCGGGCGTTTTCTACTCGATCCATACCCTGCCGCCGTTCTGGCAAACGCTGTCGCATTTCAATCCGTTCTTCTATATGATCGACGGCTTTCGCTACGGCTTTTTCGGGCTTTCCGACATCGAGCCGGGCTTGAGCCTCGCGGTCATTGCCGGGTCCTGCGGCGCGCTGAGCGCCTTGACGCTTTGGGTACTCAAGCGCGGCTATAAGTTACGACACTGAGTACGACACCCGGTATTGCGCTGAGCATGACAACGAGCACGGCGCTCGGTACGACAATACGAAGCGCACGCAACTATCTCTGGAGCAAGTCGTGGTCACCACGGAATACATCGAACGCGCGATTCAAGCCGGCCTTGCCTGCGAGCATGTCGAAGTTGCCGGCGACGGCCAGCATTTCCAGGCCGTGATCGTAAGCGCCGCCTTCGCGGGCCTGCCCAAGGTCAAGCAGCATCAGCTCGTGTACAGCGCGCTCGGTGACAGGATGCGTGAGGAAATCCACGCGCTGTCGATGCAGACGCTGACGCCGGCGCAGTGGTCCGCGCAGCAGTAACGTGGACAAGCTTGCGATCGAGGGCGGTGTCGCGCTCAACGGCGAGGTCGTCATTTCCGGCGCGAAAAACGCGGCGCTGCCGATTCTGTGCGCGGCGCTGCTCACGCCGGAACCGCTCACGCTCGACAATCTGCCGCAGCTGAACGACGTTCGCACCATGCGCTCGCTGCTCTCGCAGATGGGCGTGCGGATGGAAGCGCACAACGGAGCGCTGACGCTGTCCGCAAAGCAGGTGGACTGGCCGCTGGCCCCGTACGAGATGGTGAAGACGATGCGCGCGTCGATTCTGGCGCTGGGGCCGCTGCTCGCGCGGTGCGGCGAGGCGCGTGTATCGCTGCCCGGAGGATGCGCCATCGGGCTGCGGCCGGTCGATCAGCACGTCAAGGGCCTGCGGGCGATGGGCGCGGAGATCGATCTGGATCACGGTTACATCGACGCCAAGGCGACGCGTCTGACCGGGGCACGCTTCGTGTTCGATGTCGTCACGGTGACCGGCACCGAGAATCTGATGATGGCGGCGACCTTGGCGGCCGGGACGACGGTTCTGGAAAATGCGGCACGCGAGCCGGAGATCGGCGACCTCGCCGACTGCCTCATTGCGATGGGCGCGAGAATCACCGGCGCCGGCAGCGATCGCATCGTCATCGAAGGCGTCGCGGCGCTGCATGGTGCGCGACACGCAATCATGCCCGACCGCATCGAGACGGGCACCTTCCTCGCGGCGGCGGCGGCGGCCGGCGGCGACGTCTCGCTGGCGGGCGTGCGCCCGGACACGCTCGAGGCCGTGATCGATAAACTGATCGAGGCCGGCGCCGAGATCGCTACCGAGCCGACGCGAATTCGCATCAAGCGCCAGAATGGCCCCAAATTGCTCAAGTCGGTGGCGCTTCGCACCATGCCGTATCCGGGTTTTCCGACCGATATGCAGGCGCAGCTGATGGCGCCGATGACCATCGCCGACGACACCGCAATCATTACCGAAACCATTTTCGAGAATCGCATGATGCACGTGCAGGAGTTGAAGCGTCTCGGCGCGGACATCGAGGTCGAAGGCAACACCGCGATCATCAAGGGCGTGCGTGCGCTCACCGGCGCCACGGTCATGGCGACCGATCTGCGCGCATCCGCTTGCCTGGTCATCGCCGGTCTGATCGCGGAAGGGGAGACGGTGATCGATCGCATCTATCACCTCGATCGCGGTTATGAGCGGATCGAGGAAAAGCTCTCCGCGCTGGGCGCGCGCATCCGTCGCGTGTCCTAGATGCGTGCGCCTTTGCCGGCGTGCTCGCCCGCGGCCGACTGCTAGAATGCGCGTTTGCACGCGTTTGCGCGCAGTTGCGCTCAGTTGCGTTATACGCCCATGGCCATGCTCACTATCGCGCTGTCCAAAGGTCGCGTCTTCGATGAGACCTTGCCGCTGCTCGCCGCGGCGGGCATCGCTCCGGCCGAGGACCCCGAAACCTCGCGCAAGCTCATCATCGACAGCAACCGTCCCGACGTTCGATTCATCATCGTTCGCGCGTCGGACGTGCCGACCTACGTTCAGCGGGGCGCCGCCGACTTGGGCGTCTCCGGCAAGGACGTGCTTCTGGAGCACGGCGGGGAGGGGCTGTATCAACCGGTCGATCTCGGCATCGGCCGCTGCCGGATGGTCGTCGCCGCGAAAGCCAGCTTCGACTACGAGGGTGCGCTCAAGCGCGGCGCGCGACTCTCGGTGGCGACCAAGTACGTGATGACGGCGCGCGAGCATTTCGCGGCCAAGGGCATGCATGTCGACCTGATCAAGCTCTACGGATCGATGGAGCTCGCGCCGCTGGTGGGGCTTGCGGACGCCATCGTCGATCTCGTCAGCAGCGGCAAGACGCTCAATGCCAATGGTCTGGTCGCCGTGGAAGAAATCATGGCGATCAGCGCGCGCCTGATCGTCAATCCAGCGGCGCTCAAGCTCAAGCGCGACAGGGTCCAGCCGGTACTCGACGCCCTCGCCCGAAGCGCACGGAGCGCGCCAGGCAGCGCGGACGCTCCCAGCACCGCCAGAGTTCCCAGCAGCGGCTGACTGCGGTGACCGAAATGCGCCGCCTCGATTCGTCGGCCGCGGATTTCGCCGCGGCGCTTGCTCGGCTGACGGCGGTCAACACGGCCCAGGACGAGGCGATCGACACCTCGGTCGCCAATATCATCGTCGACGTGCGGGCGCGTGGCGACGCCGCCGTGCTCGAATACACTTTCTTGCTCGACCGCATCAAGGCGCCGTCGGTCGCGGCGCTGGAGCTCGGGCCCGCCGCCTTCGAAGCGGCGTTCGATGCTCTGGGCGCCGAGCAACACAACGCGCTGGTCACCGCGGCCGAGCGGGTGCGGACCTACCATCGGCATCAGCGCGTCAAATCATGGTCGTTCACCGAAGCCGACGGCACGCGTCTCGGCCAGCAGGTCACACCGCTGGACCGCGTTGGAATCTACGTCCCGGGCGGAAAGGCGGCCTACCCGTCGTCAGTGCTCATGAACGCGCTTCCGGC
>DASZZK010000111.1:0-1657 GCA_035544975.1 Casimicrobiaceae bacterium
GGGGATATACAACTCGCGATGCTGCGGAAGTTTGATCGCCAATCGAATGATCGACCGTAGCGGACACGACTGTAGGCATTTCGCGCCGCATCAGACCGCGAATATTCACACTCGCTCGTCTGACTATTCCATCGCTGTGTCGTACAAGAGCCCGTAGAGTCATCCTCAGTTGAGCCAGTGACCTCGCGCAGATCGATCGACGCGCCGCCCATACATCCGGCGCCTTCGCAAAGCTCAGCACGATCCGCTGAAGTCGATCCGCGAATTCCGGCTCAGCAATTTGGGCAGCACAGAGGAGTTACCATGCGAGACGATCGCAACATTCAACCGCGCCGGGCGCCGATGGGGATCGCCGCACCGCGTCGCTACACCGTTGCGCCGCACATTCACACGCCCGTCACTATCAGGACGCTGCCGCATGCGGTTTGCTGCGTGCACGCGGAGGATGATTCCGACCCGAAGCACAGTCTCAAGGTCTACGCCGACGGCGAGGGCGTCGTTCGCTTTCACATCCAACCCTCCTCGGCCACGCATGACATCGCGCGGCTCGAAGTCGACTGCACGGCGGATGACAAGCTTGTCCGCTATCCATTGCATCTACGCGTCAGCCTCGTGCCCTCCGTGGAGATGCCGTCGCCTCCGGTCGAGAAGCCGCTGGCGCGGCGTCATGACGGGCTCGTGCGGCCCGCGCTGTCGTACGACGAGGCGATGCGCCTCACCGACGAAGAGGCGCTCGCGCGGGGGCTTCCAATGCGACCGAATCCGGACGAGGTGCCCAAGGCATTCAACGCGTGGCTGCGCTGTGTGTCGATGCCGGGGTATCGGATCGAGCCGCACCTGGTGTCGAATCCCGACGTCACGCACGGCAAGCGCAAGCAGCATGCGCCGGCGAATTCTTCCAACTGGTGCGGATTCGAGCTTCTGCACTCGCCTGTGCTCAGCCCGGCCATCGGCGGCGGTATCGGCTTGAGCGAGCCGTACGATTGGGTAGCCGGCACCTGGCACGTTCCCTTCGTGACCAGCGAGCCCGGCACCAGGACGTTTTCGGCGTTGTGGGTCGGGCTCGACGGCGACGGCACCACCGATCTGGTGCAGGCCGGCACCGAGCAGGATGCGACGAACATCAACCTGGGCTTCATCCAGTTCACGCTCACCAATTATTACGCGTGGACCGAGTTCCTGCCGCAGCAGCCGACCGAGCAGGTGATCAGCAATTTCACCGTCAATCCGGGCGATGAGATCTTCACCGAAGTGTGGGTCGGCACCGGCGACAGCGAGCCTTTTTTGTCGGGCGCATCGGGAAGGTTCTTCATCATGAACCTGTCGACCGGCGGATTCGCTTCACTCTCCACGGCGCGCGCGCCCACCACAGTGAGCGGCCGCGAAGCGGTATGGATCATGGAGCGGCCAACGGTGGGCGGAAGTCTGCCCGACCTCGCCAATTACGGCTCGGCGGTGATGTACAACGCGTCGGCACGCAAGGTGAACAGCCCGCGCTACCAGGGCTTCGTGCCGTATCTCGGCGCGCGCAACAAGACGAACACCATGGTCAACGGCGCCGATACGCTGTCGACGGTGACCGCCATCGATTCCAATTCGATGCGGTTTGATTGGAAGGCGTTTAACTAGGGCCTGTTCACACTAATATAGCCCATCG
>DASZZK010000112.1:0-7519 GCA_035544975.1 Casimicrobiaceae bacterium
CCATCCAAAACAGCTCGGCCGAGGTCTGGCGCGTGCTGGGTGCGGTGAAGACCGAGTTCGGCAAATTCGGAGAGCTGCTGGCGAAGACCAAAGAAAGGCTGGACGCGGTCGGCAAGACGCTCGACGATGCAAGCAGGAAAAGCACCACCATCGCCCGCAAGCTGCGCGATGTCGAGACGCTTCCTCAGCCCGAGGCAGACCGGATCCTGATCGGCGGAGAGGACGACATGTTCGACGCGGACCCGGAGTTTGATGGCGAAGCAGCATCGCCCGCCCCGGCTGATTGATCGCAGCGATGGGCCGGCACCGATGAGCGTGCTCGACAGCATCCGCAAATGGAAACGCAAGCGCGTGCTCGCATCTTCGGCGATACCCGAGCCCTTGTGGCGCGAGGCGCTGGAAACGCTGTCATTTGTCGCGATCTATACCGATGCCGAGCTTGCGCGGCTACGCGAGCTTGCGGTGATGTTTCTTTCCGAAAAAAGCATCGTCGGCGGTGGCAGTTTCGAAGTTACGCCTGTGATGCGGGTGATTATCGCGATCCAGGCTTGCGTGCTCATCCTCCATCTGGACCCGCGCTATCTCGATGGATGGGAAAACGTCATCGTCTATCCCGACGAATTCGTGACCGACCTGGAGTTCGAGGACGACGCGGGCGTGGTGCATCGGCGAAGGGAATCGCTGGCCGGCGAGGCGGTTCTCGGCGGGCCGGTTGTCCTCTCCTGGCCCGATGTTCAAGCCAGCGCCGACTGGGACAGCGCCGGCATGAATCTGGTGATCCACGAGTTCGCGCACAAGCTCGACATGAGAAGCGGCGACGCCAACGGCTGCCCTCCGCTTCCCGCGGAGATGCCGCCACGTTCGTGGCAGAAGGCGATGAGCGCCGCGTTCGAGCATTTCAGGGCGCGGGTCGAAAAGGGCGAGGAGACCGCGATCGATCCGTACGCCTCGGAAAGCCCCGCCGAGTTCTTTGCCGTTCTGTCCGAGGTTTTCTTCGCCGATCCGACGCTGCTGTTACACGAGTACCCGAAAATCTACGAGCTCTTTTCGTGGTTCTACAAGCAGGACCCCGCGAGCCGGACCGAGTTGCTGCTCGAGGAGTGAGCGAGGCAAAGCACGAAGGCGCTCGCTTACGCCGATGCTTGGGCGATGATCTCCGCGCATCCGGCGCCTAGCGGCAGGGTGCCCAGCGCGCCACTGCCAAAGCGATCGAGGCGCGACGCGCAATAGGCGTCGGCAAGCGCAGGCGGGGCATGGCGCACCATCAGCGCGCCTGCGAGCGCCACTGCGATGCCGCCGGCAAGACGGCGAGCGCCGGCTTCGCCACTGTTCGCGTCAGCGAGCGCCACCGTCAATGCCGCAACGTGAGCGTCCAGCCAGGAATTGCCGCCACGGGCGAGCGCGAGCTCGGCCTGCAGTGCTTCGACCGCCGCGGGCTCGCGCCGCGTCGCACGCAATACGTCGAGGCACATCACGTTGCCGGAGCCTTCCCAGATCGAATTGAGCGGAGCCTCACGATAGAACCGCGGCAGCGCGCTCTCCTCGACATAGCCATTGCCGCCCAGCACTTCCATCGCCTCGGCGACGACCGAGGGCGCGCGTTTGCAAAGCCAATACTTCAATGCCGGCGTTGCCACGCGCGCAAGGGCCCGCTCGGCGTCGCTCGCATCGGCCTCGAAGGTCCGGGCCAGGCGCAGTGTCAGCGCGATCGCCGCCTCGGTTTCGACGGCGAGGTCGGCCAGCACGTTCTGCATCAGCGGCTGCTCGGCGAGCCGTTTGCCGAACGCGGATCGATGCGCGGCGTGATGCAGCGCCTGCGTTGCCGCGCCGCGCATCAGCCCGCTGCTGCCGATAATGCAATCCAGCCGCGTGTGCTGCACCATCTCGATGATCACAGGCACGCCGCGTCCCTCGTCGCCGAGCAGCCACGCCGACGCGGCATCGAATTCGACCTCGGACGAGGCGTTCGATCGATTGCCCAGCTTGTCCTTCAGGCGGTTGATGCGCACCGCGTTGCGCGTGCCGTCGGGCAGAATGCGGGGAAGCAGGAAACACGAAAGCCCGCCGGGCGCTTGTGCGAGCACCAGGTGTGCATCGCACATCGGCGCCGAGAAAAACCACTTGTGACCTGTGAGGCGGTATTCGCCGCCGCCTGCCGGGCTTGCGCGAGTCGTATTGGCGCGCACGTCGGACCCGCCCTGACGCTCGGTCATGCCCATGCCGATCAGCGCCGAGGTCTTGTCCGCCAGCGGCAGCGCACGTGGATCGTAGTCGCGCGCGAGGATTTTAGGAACCCACAATTGCGCCAGCCAAGGCATTGCGTGCTGGTGACGGCTTAGAACCGGAAGCGCCGCATAGGTCATCGTCAGCGGACACTGCGTGCCGTTCTCGACCTCGGCGTGCATGAAGTACGCGGCCGCGCGCGCGACCTGCGCGCCGGCGCGGGGCTCGGCCCATGGCGAGCAGTGCTCTCCTTCGCGCATCGCCGAGGCCATCAGCACATGCCAGGCCGGATCGAAGACAACCTCGTCGATCCGGTTGCCGAACCGATCGTGCGTCTTCAGCTCCGGGCCGAAACGGTTGGCACGCGCGGCCAGCGCGTAGGTTTCGGTGCTGCCCATCACCCCACCCCAGGCCTCCAGACGCTCCCGTGCCCACGTCGCGCCTTCGCGCTCGGCGGCGTTTCGCAGCGCCCGATCGGTCAGGTAGAGATTGCGCCCCTCGAACGGCGGCGGCTGATTGGACTCCGCGCCATCCGACTCTCGCACACCCGCGTGCGTCAAGGGCACAGTGCCCGGAGTCTCCTTGGTCTCGAGTTGTTTCATCTTCGTTCGAGTATCGTCTTGGCGGCCACGATGGGGGTTGGTTGGATCTCCCTAAGCGGGACTCCTGCGTACCGGCGCCGAGGCAGACTTCGGCCGAAAAACCTTGCACACGCTGTCGTGCGTTTCGATGTACGGGCCGCCAATGAGATCGATGCAATACGGCACTGCCGGAAAGATTCCGTCGAGTGTTTCCTTGATGGCTTTGGGTTGTCCGGGCAGATTCAGTATCAGCGCGCGGCCGCGAATCGCGCCCACCTGACGCGAGAGAATGGCCGTCGGCACATATTGCAGGCTGAGTTGACGCATCTGCTCGCCGAAGCCGGGAAGCACCTTGTGGGCGACGGCAACGGTCGCCTCGGGAGTGACGTCGCGGCGCGCGGGTCCGGTTCCTCCGGTGGTCAGCACGAGCTCGCAGCCCACCGCGTCGATCAGCTCGATCAGCGTACGCTCGATCACCGGCTGCTCGTCCGGGATCAAGCGCGTCTCCACGCGCCACGGCGACTTCAGCGCCGCGGTAAACCAGTCGACAAGACCGGGGATGCCCTTATCCTCGTAAACGCCCGCCGACGCGCGGTCGCTGATCGAGATCAGGCCGATGGTGAGCGATTCCGATGGAACTGACGGTGCAGGCGATTCTGCTTGCGAAGGCGGCACGCGCTTGGGTGGCGACGATGGAGGAGCGGAAGACACTTTAAGTCGTTGCAAGCAACGCGTTGAGCGTTCGAAACAGTTCCCTGTACGCGTGGGGCGGCTGACCGTGCGCGCGCTCATCGCGAATGCGCGTCACCAGCGCCTCCAAACGTGGTCGATCCGCGCTGGGATGTTCAGCGCACAGCCGGTCGAGCGCATCGCCCTCGCTCAATAGCCGCGTGCGCCAGCGTTCGACATGGGCAAGGCGCGCTTTTTCGGCGTTGGGTCCGCCTTCCCACTGCTCGAGCCTGGCCTGGATCGGCAGCGGATCGACGTCGCGCATCAGCCGGCCGATGAATTGCATCTGACGGCGGCGAGCCTCCCAGCGGGTGATCTGACGAGCTTCGGCAATCGCATCAGCCAGCCTCTCCGGCAGCGCGAGCGCGGCGAGCCGTGCCGGCGTCAGACGCACCATCGCTTCGCCCAGATCCTGCAGCGCGTGCATCGCCGCCTTGCGACGGGTCTTGGAGGGAAGGAGTTCGCTCGGAGACGGTGCGTCCTCCGGCGCAGCATCCTGCGGGGCCACGCTAGGTGCTTGATTGGCGAACTTGCGCACGGATCGCTTTCCTCCTGTCCCGCTCGCCGGGGAGCTTCGTCAGTTCGTCGCATGGGGCCCGCATGCCTGGCGCGGGGGGTTTGTTATCATAACCGATTCGAGCTGTGCCCCTTTTCCAACAGTCCGTCGATGACCGTTCCCGCAACCCGCTTTCCGCTCGCCAGCGACGCGCTTGCCGCCGTCGCAGGCGAGCTGCTGCGCGAAGCTAAAGAGGCAGGCGCGACGGCAGCGGAGACGGAGGTATCGCAGGGCTTCGGACAAAGCGTCACCGTGCGCAAGGGAGAGGTCGAGACCATCGCCTATAACCGCGACAAGGGGATCGGGGTCACGGTCTACGTCGGCGCGCGACGGGGCCACGCGAGCACCGCGGACTTTGCCCCGGCGGCGATCAAAGATACCGTGACCAAGGCGCTCACTATCGCGCGCTACACCGCGGACGACGACTGCGCGGGATTGGCCGACCCCGGGCTTCTCGCTCGCGCTTGGCGCGACCTTGACCTGTATCACCCCTGGGAACTGACTGTCGATGAGGCGATCGCGCTGGGCCGCGAATGCGAGGCGGCGGCGCTCGGTGTCGACCGGCGCCTGGTCAATTCGGAAGGCGCCACCGTATCACTGCACGAGGCACAGTTCGTCTACGCCAACAGCAACGGCTTTAGCGGCGGCTATTCGAGTTCCCGCCACGGCATCTATTGCGCGGTGATCGGCGAAGAGAACGGCGCGATGCAACGCGACGACTGGTATGCGACCGCCCGTTCGCCCGAAGACCTCGAGCCCGTGAGCGAAGTCGGGCGCCAAGCGGGTCTGCGCACGGCGCGCCGACTGGGCGCGCGGCAGATGGCGACGATGGAGTGCCCGGTTCTGTACGAGGCGCCCATCGCCACGGGATTGATCGGCCATTTTGTCGGCGCCGTCAGCGGCGGAAGTCTGTATCGCAAATCGTCTTTTCTAGTCGACAGTCTGGGCACCCAGGTCTTTACGCCGGCCATCACGATCCGCGAGGAGCCACACTTGAAGCGGGGCCAGGCGTCGGCACCGTTCGACGATGAAGGAGTCGCGACGCAGCCGCGCGACGTCGTGCGCGACGGGGTCGTCCAAGGTTATTTCCTCGGCAGCTACTCGGCGCGCAAGCTCGGTCTTGCGTCCACGGCCAACGCCGGCGGCAATCACAATCTGGTCGTCAGTCACGGTGAAGAAGATCTGCCCGCGATGCTCAGACGCATGGGCAGCGGTCTGATGGTGACCGAATTGCTCGGACAGGGGGTCAATCCGGTAAGCGGTGATTATTCCCGCGGCGCAGCGGGGTACTGGATCGAAGACGGCGAGATTGCCTACCCGGTCGAGGAAATCACGATCGCGGGAAATCTCTCGCACATGTATCGTGACATCGTCGCCATTGGCAATGATGTCGACCGACGTGGCTCACGCCATTGTGGATCGGTCCTGATCGGTGCCATGACGGTCGCTGGAAATTAGTGGGCTAGGCGTACCAGTGGCAGAGCGCAAATTGCGGGAGCGATTGCTGTCATGGCGGCGGCCGCTCGCCGATCCTTTACGCAACGCCAGCGCCGCCAATCGATGGATCGCCGGCCTTCCGACGGTGGAGGCGCTGCAGTTGCAGCGCGAGGCGCTTGATCTCGTCTCATCGTTTCCGGGCGGACGCCGTGCGATAGCGCCCGCTCAGGCCGAGGCGTTGATGCGCATCGACGCGCGATTCGAACCCGTCATCAGTCAGCTCACTGCGCAATACTCGGCCAATTACCAGCGTTCCAGCGGCGTGGAAACACGCCTGTGGCACGGGGTGTTCGACCTGGTGAAAGCGTTTACCGCAGCCTATAACGCGGTGCTGAAGACCGGCTATGCCGGCGAGCAGCGCCGGTGGAAAGCGGTGCTGCCGAAAATTCTGGTCCGGCTCGCATACTACAAGGGACTCGACGGCAAGTTCCGCTTGTTCCGGTACGGCCACTGGATACCTGCGCAGTGGCGTGAGTTTCACGAGCTCTACGAATTCGCACGGATGCGCGGCTGGCAGCTCGAGACGCTGGCGCTCGACGTCGATGGCTTCAGCCGCTCCGCGACGTCGATCGAGCAGGAGTACATTCGCTCGCTGCTGCTGATGCGTCTCGACAGCGGCAACTTTACGCCCGACCAGGTCGACTGGGTGGCGCGCGCTCTCGACAAATGGGTGTTGCCGCTTTCCCTTTCTCCGCCGCCTGGCACCGGCGCGAATTTCTATGTCGACCTGTCGGGAACGCAAGGTCTGAAGCGGCAGGAAAAGCCGCGCGCCGGCGGCCGACTGATGTTCCTCGACGCGACTGCCGTCTATGCGCGCGTCGTCGAGCGCATGCGCTGGCTCCCGGATCGTGACGAGGACACCGCGGCGGAGGGGGATCTGCCGCCCCGTGAGCAAAAGCTGCTGCTGATGCGACTGGCTGCATTGTATGGCCCCGACGCGCTCGCCTTCTCGCCGCGCGCGCCGCGCAAGGGCGCCGACGCGGAAGTTCGCGTCGTCGTTGGCCTGCAGGCGCTGACGCGCGCGGTCGCTGAAGTCGAGCGGCTGTCGTCGGAGGCGAAGTCGGCCGGCGCGCGGCACAGCTACGACGAAATCACCCAAATGGTGAACCCGACGGCGAACCCGGACTCGGTCGCGCGACGCGTCAAAGGCTCGCACTGGCGCATGATCGAGCGCAGCGAGACGGGCTGCCGATTGGTTGCGCCTGCCAAGGATGCACCGACGCGCTTAGGCGAGATGATCGCGTTTCACGACGGCGAGAACTGGTCCCTCGCGATCGTTCGCCGCATGCAGCGACAGCAGGTGGACGAGGTGATTTGCGGTGTCGAGGTGATCGCCAAACGTATCGTCCGCGTTTTGTTGCGCAGTTGGACCGCGCCTCTGGAGGCGGCCGCACGCGCCGCGGTCGAGCGCCCTTTTTTCGGCATCTACCTTCCCGCGCATCCAGATAATCTCCAGTCGTCGCAGCGCAGCCTCATCGGCCCCGATGAGCGCTTTCTGACCGGCGGCATGGTCGAGCTCGACACCGGCAACGCACGCTATCTGGTGCGCTTTACCGAGACCATTGAGCGCCAGGCGGGCTGGAGCTGGGCCTTGTTCAATGCGGTGCGCAAGCTCTCGGGATGACGCGGGAGGCCGCATCGGCAAAATGGGTTAGAATCGCGCACGGTAACGAGTTGGCCCGGCACACACCAAGCGGAGCGGCTTTGTTTGCCGAACGCATACGTCGTGGTCACGCCGCAGCGATCAAGGCGTGATCGACAGGCCATCATTTTCAAACTGGAGGGATCCATGGAACGTCGTTCATTTCTGAAAAAAGCCGGGGCCGGGCTTGCTGCCGGCGCCGTCGCCGCGCCGGCCATCGGGCAGGGCACCCAGCCGGAAGTCAAATGGCGCATGGCTGCAAGCTGGCCAAAGAGCCTCGATACGATCTTC
>DASZZK010000113.1:0-4610 GCA_035544975.1 Casimicrobiaceae bacterium
ATTCTTCTATCATTCAAGCTGCGCCGAGCCCGGCATCGCGGGCATCGTGAAAGTCAGCAAGGCCGCCTACCCCGACAAGACGCAATTCGACAAGAAGAGTCCGTACTACGACCCGAAGGCGACGCCTGATGCGCCCCGCTGGGTCAACGTCGAAGTGACTCTTGTCGAGAAAACGCGCCTCGTCCCCCTTTCCGAGCTGCGCTCGAGGCCGGAGCTCGCGAGCATGCGTGTTCTCCAGAAGGGCAGCAGGCTGTCGATCACGCCGGTCGATCCTCGCGAATGGACGTTCATTACCAAGAAGATGTTGAAAGTGTAGTTTGGACTTGATGCTGATCCCGGTGTTTCTTGTCATCGGGTGTGTGGTCGGCTTCATCGCAGGTTTGCTCGGCATCGGCGGCGGAATGACCATGATTCCGCTGCTGACGCTGATCTTCACCTATGAGCATTTTCCAGCGGACGACATTCTGCACATCGCGGTGGCGACGTCGATGGCGACGATCGTGTTTACGTCGATTGCCAGTGTGCGTGCGCATAACCGGCATGGCGCGGTGCTGTGGGCCGTTTTCTGGAAGCTGGCGCCGGGAATTCTGATCGGCTCGCTGGCCGGCCCGCAGATCGTCAGCGGGATGTCGACGCGGCTCCTGTCGGGCGTTTTCGCCCTGTTTGCCTCCTATACTGCGACGCGCTTGCTGCGCAACAAATTGCCGAAGGCGAGCCGTGAATTGCCCGGCGCATTCGGTTTGTGGCTTGTCGGCGGTGCCATCGGCGTGCTGTCGAGCATGGTCGGCGCGGGCGGAGGATTCATCTCGGTGCCGTTCATGACGGCGTGCAACGTTCCTCTTCACAACGCTGTGGCGACCTCCGCCGCGCTCGGTCTGCCTATCGCGGTCGCCGGCACGGCAGGATTTCTGATCGCCGGGTTTCGCCATCCGGGCCTGCCGCCGTACACGGTGGGCTACATCTACCTGCCCGCGCTCATCGCGATCGTCAGTGCCAGCATGCTTATCGCGCCGATCGGGGTCCGGCTGGCGCATCGATTGCCGGTCGCGCGTCTGCGGCACGCGTTTGCCGGATTGATGTACCTGATCGCAGCGTTTTTCTTCTGGAAGCTTGCCAAAGGCTGAGGGCTCACCGACCCTGACGCGGCTCGCTAAGGTGAGCTCGCCGAGTAACGCTTCCGCAAAGTATTTTTTTCGACCTTGCCCATCGCGTTGCGCGGCAGCTCTTCGACGAAATGCACGCGCTTGGGCACTTTGAAATTGGCGATCTCCGCCTTCAGCGCAGCGATGAGATCGGCTTCGCTGGGCGCATGTCCGGCCTTGGCGACGACGACAGCCGTCACTGCTTCGCCGAAGTCCGGATCGGGAACGCCGATGACCGCCGACTCGGCGATGCCGGGCAGCGCATCGATTCGCTCCTCGATCTCCTTCGGGTAGACGTTGAGTCCACCGGTGATGATCAGATCTTTCGCCCGCCCCACGATCTTCAAATAGCCGTTGTCGAGCAGTTCGCCCATGTCTCCGGTTTTGAAGAAGCCGTCGGCGGTAAACTCGTCGCGCGTCCTATCCGGCATTCGCCAGTAGGCGGCGAACACGTTCGGACCTTTGACCTCGATGCCGCCGATGGCGCCGGGGAGACAGGGCCGCGCGTCGTCGTCGACCACGCGCACCGTGACTCCCGGCAGCGGCGGTCCCACGCTGCCGCAGATTCGCTCGCCGTGGAGCGGATTCGAGGTATTCATTCCCGTCTCGCTCATTCCGTAGCGCTCGAGAATCGCCTGACCCGATCGCGAGCGAAATTCGTTGAACGTTTCTGATAGAAGCGGCGCCGAGCCCGATATGAAGAGTCTCACGGAGCGGCAGGCGTCCTCCGCGAATCCGGCCTCGGCGAGCAAGCGGGTATAAAACGTCGGGACACCCATCATCACGCTCGCGTGCGGGAGCTGGCGCATCACCTCGGCGGCGTCGAATTTCGGCAGCCAGAGCATGCGGCTGCCGGAAAGAAGCGCGCAATGGCATGCCACGAAGAGGCCGTGGACGTGGTAGAGAGGCAGCGCGTGCAGCAGCACGTCACCCCGCGTGAAGCCCCAGGCATCGACCAGGGTCAATGCGTTGCTCGCCAGATTGCGGTGGGAGAGCATCGCACCCTTGGCCCGACCGGTCGTGCCTGAGGTGTAAAGGATCGCGGCCAGATCGTCCGGCGCGGAAACGACGGTGTCGAACGTCTCGGGCGCTTCTTGCGCGCGATCGAGCAGCGTTCCCTCGTCGCCGGAGAGCGTCAGGACCGTCGCTTCGGGCCGGAGCGCGGCGACGGTCGCGAGATTGTCCGGTGCGCAGACGATGACGCGCGGCTCGGCATCGCCGAAAAAATACGCCAGCTCGCTTTTTTGATAGCCGGTGTTCAACGGCAGATAGACAAGGCCCGCGCGCAAGCAGGCAAGATAGAGGGCGAGCGCCTGCCAGCACTTGTCGACCTGTGCCGCCACGCGATCGCCTTTTTCGCAACCCGCGTCGACAAGCACGTGCGCGAGGCGCGCAGCCATGGCGTCGAGGTCGTCGTAATGAATCACCGCCCCGCCAGGATGGAGGATGCACGGCTGCTCGCCGTGCTCGGCAAAGTGATCGCGCAGCAGGGCGTACAAGTTGGCGTTCATGGTCGCGGGATTTCGGCGCGCGTCCCAAACCGCGGGCGGCGTCAGGCGGAGATTACAACATGCGTCGCCCGGCGGTGCCACGCGGGGCGACGCGAAGCGCAGCGGACGAAAGCGTCAGATCAAACCGGCTCCGCGCGCCCATTTGTATTTAGCGCCAAGCACCGCAACCGGCGTTTCGGTCGTATACGGATACGCCGGAATGCCATGAGCGAAAAGGTGTTCCGCGGCTTCTTCCACCTGGACGTCGCCTGCGAGCGAAGCGACGATTGGTTTCTCGATACCCTTCGCCCTCATCTCGTCAACCACTTCAACCATTTTCGTTGCGAACACCATCGGCGGCGTAACGATCGTGTGCCAGTAGCCGAGTATCAGCGCGTGGATGCGGGGGTCTTCGAGGCCGAGCCGCACCGTGTTCTGGTAGGTCTTCGGCGGCTCGCCGCCGGTGATATCGACGGGGTTGCCTGCAGCACCGAAGGGCGGGATGAACTTGCGAAACGCTGCGTCGAGATCGGGAGGCATTGCCATCAGCGAGAGATTGTTGTCGACGCAGGCGTCCGATAGCAGCACGCCGGAGCCGCCGGCGCCGGTGATGATGAGGACGTTCTCGCCCTTGGGTGTGGGCAGCACCGGAATCGCCCGGGCGAATTCGAGCAGATCCCTCAAGCTGCGCGCGCGTATCACGCCGGATTGCTTGAGCACGTCCTCGTAGATCTTGTCGTTGCCGGCGAGCGCGCCAGTGTGCGAGCTTGCCGCCCGCGCACCCATGCTGGTGCGGCCGGCCTTGAGCATGACGATGGGTTTTTTCTTCGACACGCGCTTGGCGACTTCGGCGAATGCGCGGCCGTCCTTCAGGTCTTCGCAATGCTGGGCGATGATGGTGGTGTTGTCGTCCTGCTCGAAGAATGTGAGCAGGTCGTCCTCGTCGATGTCGGACTTGTTCCCCAGTCCCACGATTGCCGACACGCCCATCTTGGCCGAGCGCGAAAAGCCTATGATCGCCATGCCGATGCCGCCCGACTGCGACGATAGCGCGGCATGGCCCTTGACGTCGTAAGCGGTGCAGAACGTCGCGCACAGATTCTTCCACGTGTAGTAGAAGCCGTAGATGTTGGGCCCCATGAGCCGCACGCCGTATTTGCGTCCGATCTCGACGATTTCCTGCTGTCCCGCGACATTGCCGGTCTCGGCAAAGCCCGACGGTATCAGCACCGCGCCGGGAATTTTCTTCTCGCCGACTTCCACCAGCGCCTGCGCGACGAACTTGGCGGGAATAGCGAACACCGCCACGTCGATGACGCCGGGAACGTCCTTGACGCTCTTGTACGCCTTGCGGCCCATCACCTCGGGGGCGGAAGGATTGATCGGATAGATCTCCCCCTTGTAGCCGCCGTTGATCAGGTTTTTCATGACCGAGTTGCCGATCTTCCCCTCCTCGGTGGAAGCGCCGATGACGGCAACGGCGTCGGGCTTCATGATCCGGTTCATGTCGCGCACGATATCGTCGTGGCTCGGCCGATAACGGGCCGGCGGCGGCGAAAAATCGACGACGATGCGCACGTCGGCGGCGATGGCGCCGCTTTTGGTCGCGAACACGGGGTTCAAATCCATCTCGGTGATATCGGGAAAATCCGAGATCAGCTCGGACACGTGCTGAATCAGCGTCGCCAGTGCGTCGCGGTGGACCGGATCGGAGCCGCGAACGCCCTTCAATATTTCCGCTGCGTCGATGCCGTCGAGCATCGACAGAGCGTCTTCGCGCGATGCGGGAGCCAGGCGGAAGGTGATGTCCTTCAGCACTTCGACCAGAATGCCGCCGAGCCCGAACGCGACCAGCTTGCCAAACGAAGGATCGGTGACGGCGCCGATGATGACCTCCTGGCCGCCGGCGAGCATCTGTTGAACCTGCACGCCAAGGAGCTTCGCCTTGGCATCGTATTTCTTGGCGTTGGCCATGATA
>DASZZK010000114.1:0-2102 GCA_035544975.1 Casimicrobiaceae bacterium
CGTACGCTGCGCATGACGTCGCCCGCCCGCCTGCCGATATCGGGTCCCGGCAGCATCGTGCCGTAAAGCAGTGTTTTGACGCCGTAGTGCGTGACCACCGAGGTCCGCCGCACCTTGCTGAAAAATCCGGGACGAAACACCCGTTTGATCGCGCGCCCGGTGTGATCGGGTCCGACGCTGAACAGGAAGGTGGCCCCAGCCTGGTGTCTGCGCAGCAGCTCGACCAGGTTCGGCACGCCCTCGCGCGTACCGCGTAAGGTGTCCACATCGATTTTCAAAGCGAGGAGCATCCGGCTTGCGTGTCGGCAGACTGCTAGTCGACCAGCCTGCGTGCTTCCGCTACCTGGCCGCGGTACGCGTCGAAGATCCGTTTCAACGCGTCCTGCATGTTCACCGAGGGCTGCCAGTCCAGATCGGCACAGGTGTTATCGATCTTGGGCACCCGATTCTGCACGTCCTGATAGCCCTTGCCGTAATAGGCGTCGGCAGTGGTTTCGATCAGCTCGACCCGCGCCGCGTTGTCGCGATACTCGGGATAGGTGAGCGCAAGCTCGAGCATCATCGTCGCAAGCTCCCGGACCGCGAAGTTGTTCCGCGGGTTGCCGATGTTGTAGATCTTTCCGCTGGCGATGCCCTTGTCGTTGGCGATGATCTTGAGCAACGCGTCGATGCCGTCGTCGATATACGTGAAAGCGCGCTTCTGCGTTCCCCCGTCGACGAGCTTGATCGGCTCGCCGCGCACGATATGGCCCAGAAACTGGGTGATGACGCGGGACGACCCTTCCTTGGCGGTATTGATCGAATCCAACCCGGCGCCGATCCAGTTGAAGGGTCGAAACAGGGTGTAATCGAGCCCCTCCTGCATGCCGTAAGCGTGAATGACCCGGTCCATCAGCTGCTTGGAACAGGAATAGATCCAGCGCGGCTTGTTGATCGGTCCCAACACCAGCTCGGAATGTTCCGAATCGAACTCGGCGTCGCGGGACATTCCGTACACCTCGGAGGTCGAGGGGAAGACGATGCGCCTCTTGTGGCGGACGCAGGCGCGCACGATCGGCAGGTTTGCCTCGAAGTCGAGCTCGAACACGCGCAGGGGCTCGCGCACGTAGGTCGCGGGTGTGGCGATCGCCACCAGCGGCAGAACGGTATCGCATTTCTTGATGTGGTACTCGATCCACTCCTTGTTTATGGTGATGTCACCCTCGAAGAAGTGAAAGCGCTTCTCCTGCATGAGATCGCCGATGCGATCGGTCTGCATGTCCATGCCATGGATTTCCCAGTCGGTCGAGGCGATGATGCGCTTCGAAAGATGGTGGCCGATGAAGCCGTTGACGCCGAGGATGAGGATTTTTCGCATGGGAAGAGGACTTCGCCGCAAGCCGCAACACGCTGCCAGAAGGCACCCGGGCAGCCGCGCATTTTACCCGGCCTGTGCCGACCGGGCCAAACTGATCGATCAGCCGCCGAGCGGCACGCCGATTGCGCCGTACGCAGCGCCGTGCGTGGCCGCGAAGTCCCTTGCTGACACTTCCGCGCCGTCGACCTCCAGCTCAAGGATCGCAAGCGCGCCCCCGCCGCCGCAGCGCGCGACGAGACGACCGTTTGCCACCGTCATCGATGGGCCGTGCACGGGCACAGCGTTGGGGTCAAGCACCCGCGTTCGCAAGACGCGCGCCTGTCTGCCGGTAAGCAGGGTGAAGGCGCCTGGATAGGGCGGCGCGACCGCGCGCACGAGGTTGTGGATGGCGAGCGCGCTCTTCGACCAGTCGATCGTTCCGTCCTCGGGCTTGCGTCCGCCGTAGTAGGTACTGGCGCTGGCATCCTGTTTGATCCGCGGCGCGTTGCCCGCCAGCAGCGCGGGCAAGGCCCGACTCAGCGCCAGCTCGGCGGCGACGGTGACCTTGTCGAACACCTCTTTGCCGGTGTCGTCGGGAAGGATCGGAACGGTCTGTTGCGCAACGATGTCGCCGCTGTCGGCTTTATCGACCATGTAGTGCAGCGTGGCGCCGGTTTCGGTTTCGCCGTGAATGATGGCCCAGTTCACGGGTGCCCGGCCGCGATATTTCGGCAGCAGCGAGCCGTGCATGTTCAGCGCGCCTTTG
>DASZZK010000115.1:0-2229 GCA_035544975.1 Casimicrobiaceae bacterium
GCTGTCGGTCGCATCCGCCGAGGACCTGATCCAGATCTACCGTGACGCGCTCACCAGCGATCCGGTGCTCGCATCGGCCCGCGCCACGCGGGAGGCGACCCAGGAGCTCGTGCCGCAGGCACGCGCCGGATTGCTACCGGCGGTCAACCTGGTGGCGAATGCGGGCGTGGAGGATTTCCACGATCGCCTGCACACCGACCCAACAGCGACGTTTCACAACAGGTTTCCCAATTACGCCTATACCGTCTCGGCAAGCCAACCGCTTTACCGCCCGCAAAACTCCATCGCGCTGCGCCAGGCCACGCAGCAGGTGGGGCAGGGCGACTACATCTTCGCGTCGACGCAGCAGGATCTCATCGTCCGTGTGATACAGGCGTATCTCGACGTCCTGCTGGCGCGATTCAACATCGAGCTGACCGAAAGCCAGAAGGCCGCGGTGAGCGAGAACCTGGCCCAGGCCAAGCGCAATTTCGAAGTCGGCACCGCAACGATCACCGACACCAACGACGCGCAGGCCAAGTACGATCAGATCGTCGCCCAGGAGATATCGGCACGCAACGACTTGGACAACAAGCTCGCGGCGCTGCGCGCCATCATCGGGCGGGGGCCCAGGGATTTGAAGGGATTCACCGGAAAGTTTCAGCCCGAGATGCCGGTCCCCGGCACGCTCGAGCCATGGGTGGAAAAAGCGATTCAGGAAAATTATCAGGTCCGCATCGCACAGGCGAACCTGGATATCGCGACGCTGGAGGTCGACCGGCAGCGAGCCGGACACTTTCCTACGCTGGACCTGGTCGCGAGCTTCAATCAGGGTTACGCGGGGGGATTGGCGTCAGCTTCGTCGGTGGGCTCGTTCGCCAGCGAAACGCGTATCGGCGTGATCGGATTGCAATTGAGCGTTCCGCTCTATCAGGGTGGCGCGATCAGCTCGCGCGTGCGCCAGGCGATCGCGAATCAGGAAAAGGCGCGCCAGGATCTTGAAACCGCCCGCCGCAGCGCGCACTTGCTCGCACAGACCTCGTTTTCAGGGGTCACCAACGGCGTCGCACAAGTCAAGGCCTTCGAACAGGCGCTCGCTTCGGCTCAGGTGTCGTACGATTCCAACAAGCTTGGCCTGGAGGTCGGCGTACGAACCAATCTCGACGTATTGAATCAGCAGCAGCAGGTGTTTCAGACGCGGTTCAACTTGGCGCAGTCCTACTACAATTTCATCATCAACCATCTGCGGCTCAAACAGGCCGTCGGTACGCTGACCGATGCCGATGTGGAAGAGATCAATCGCGATCTGGGAGCGTAGTCATTCGAGGACCAGCGACGGTCGCCGCCAAGGCGACCTGTGGCTGCAGCCAGTTCCAGAGTCGTTGCACGGCGCCCTGATGCGCCGCGTGAAAGGCTCGTGCGGCGTCACCCATCGCCTGGCGGCTCGACGGGTCGGATAAGAGATCGCAAACCGCGCGCGCCAGGGCATCGGCATCGGCGACGAGGCGAGCAGCACCCGCGGCAATCGCGCCGGCCGTTGCTTCGGCAAAATTGAAGGTGTGCGGCCCGATTAGCACCGGTATCCCGAGCGCGATCGGCTCGATCAGATTCTGACCGCCCAGCGGCAGCAGGCTGCCGCCCACAAAAGCCACGTCCGCCGCGGCGTAGTAAGCCGACATCTCTCCCATCGAATCGCCGAGCACGATGCCGATATCGGCAGGCACCGCCGTATTTTCGCTGCGTCGGACGAATGGCACGCCGCGCGACCGCAACAGGTCTGCGACGACCGCGAATCGGTCCGGATGCCGGGGCACGATGACCAGTAGCGAGCCTGCCGGCATCGGTATACGCGCGATGGCGTCGAGAATGAGCGCTTCCTCGCCGTCGCGGGTGCTTGCGGCCATCCAGATGGGACGGGACGCTCCGAATCGCAGCCTGAATTCGGCGCCGAGCGTCAGCGCGTTGTCGGGAATCCTTACGTCGTACTTCAGGTTGCCCGTGACAATGGGTGCCGGCGCGCCGAGCTTGGCGAGACGCGCGGCGTCGGCGGGCGATTGCGCCGCCACGCCGCGCAATCGCCGTAGCATCGGTCGGGTCAGCGACGGAAAGCGGGCGTAGCTTTCTGCCGAGCGTTCCGACATCCGCGCATTGACCAGGAACAACGGAACGTCCTGTCGGTGCGCCTCTGCGATCAGATTGGGCCACAGCTCGGTCTCTACCAGGAAGCCGGCGGCGGGGCGAAAATGCGCC
>DASZZK010000116.1:0-2064 GCA_035544975.1 Casimicrobiaceae bacterium
CAGACGCAAGTGCGTACCATTCATCCAGGGTCTTTGCGCTTTCCTCAAGTCCCTTCAGCGTCCAGTCGATCGGCTGCCGGTAGTGCGTACGCAACATGCAAAAACGCAGTACTTCGCCCGGCCAATCGGCGAGCAGCTCGCGGATCGTCACCACGTTGCCCTCCGACTTCGCCATCTTCTCTCCGCTCATTTGCACAAAGCCGTTATGCATCCAGACCTTGGCTAACGGCGCGCCGCGATGCGCGCATTCGGATTGCGCAACTTCGTTCTCGTGGTGCGGGAAGACAAGATCAATGCCGCCGCCGTGGATGTCCAAGGTTGTTCCCAATAGAGCCTCGCCCATAGCGGAGCATTCGATGTGCCAGCCCGGCCGGCCCCGCCCCCACGGGCTGTCCCAGCCGGGAAGCTCGGGCGTCGATGGCTTCCACAGCACGAAATCCATGGGATTCTTCTTGTACGGCGCGACTTCGACTCGGGCGCCAGCGATCATTTCATCGAGAGAGCGGTTCGAGAGCTTGCCGTAGTCGGACTTCGACGAAACGTCGAATAGAACGTGGCCCTCGGCCACATAGGAATGTCGCGACGCGACCAGCGCCTCGATCATCTTGATCATTTGGGCGACATATTGAGTCGCGCGCGGTTCATGCGTCGGCGGAAGGCAGCCAAGTGCCTTCACATCCTCCTGGAACCAGTCGTAGGTCGTCTTGGTCAATTCGCCGATGGAAATGCCGCGCTCCGCCGCCCGCGCGTTGATCTTGTCGTCGACGTCGGTGATGTTGCGCGCGTAGGTGACGTGCCCGGCGCCATAGAGATGGCGCAGCAGCCGGAACAGCACGTCGAACACGATCACCGGCCGGGCGTTGCCGATGTGGGCGCGGTCGTAGACCGTGGGCCCGCACACGTACATGCGCACGCGCGCAGGATCGAGAGGCGCAAAGTCCTCCTTCTGCCGCGACAGCGTGTTGTAGAGCCTGAGCCCCATTACGTCCCTCGCCCGCGGGGCGGAACGTTCATCTCAAGCCTGTCGAGAGAAAAACGGCCCCGCCCGCGCCTTCAGGCGCGAATAATTTCCCGGCAAATGCCGGAGAAACAGTTGCTTGCGGTGCACATAAAACCACCATGCGCGGCGCTCTGCGGGCCGTCAAGAGCCGCGCGCCACGGTGACGCGCGCCGATTTGCCGGGCGGCGCCGGCCCCTTGGCACCGGTATTGCAACGCATCTAACGCGCCGGCGTTAACGCAGGGTCAACCGTAGTGGGAGCACTGTCTTCCCGTGAGCTTTGCTTTCAGATCGCCGATGTCGCTGCGTAGCGTTCTTGCCGCCGTCTTCGTGCTCTGCGCCCTGCCTGCGAGCGCGGACACGCGCACGTTCCTGGTGGACGGCTCCGACGATTACGGCATCGACCGCTGCCTCGCCTCGGGCGAGCAATGTGGGACTGCCGCAGCAAGCGCGCTGTGCCGTGCGCGCGACTACGCCAAGGCCGTGGACTTCGGGCGCATCGACCGGGCGGAGATCACCGGCGGCCTTCCGGGAGGCATCCAGGTGAAGGCATGCGACGGCCAGACCTGCCCGCTCGTCGTCGCCATCACCTGCAGCCGCTGACGCTTGGCAAAGTCGATCCCATAAAAGAAATCGGGACACCTTTGCGCGCTGCTCACAATCTCACGCAAAGCCAGGCTTCCGGATCGCAGCGCCCTTCACCACCGCGTATATCGCCGGGATGACAACGAGCGTGAGCACGGTCGCGGACACCATGCCGCCGATCATCGGGACTGCGATACGCTGCATCACCTCGGCGCCGGTGCCGTGGTTCCACATGATGGGAAGCAGGCCAGCCATAATGGCGGCGACAGTCATAATCAACGGGCGCAGGCGCTCACTCCCGCCGATCATGATCGCGGAATGGAGATCCTCGTATGTGAACGGCCGGCCCTCGGCCGTGCGTTGCGCCTGCAAATCCCGAAAAGCGTAATCGAGATAGATCAGCATCACCACGCCGGTTTCGGCGGCGACGCCGGCAAGCGCGATGAAGCCGACCGCGACCGCGACGGATAAGTTGAACCC
>DASZZK010000117.1:0-2896 GCA_035544975.1 Casimicrobiaceae bacterium
GACTACGCCCTCACCGCCGATCCCGTTCGCGACGGGCGGGCGCGCTTTCGCGGGTTCCCGCACCTGCCGGCCATTGTCGCCGCGTAAGCTACTTGCGCCGATCGAGGTCGATGTCGAGATACTTCCAGTAAGTGGAGAAAACCGGAGAGCTGAATCCGCGCAGCCACGGCTGCACGAAGTCGTTCTCGAGACGGAATATCGTGGGAAGCATGGGCATGTACGTCCGCGCGAGCTCGGACATCTTGCGTGCCGCGGCGATCTGTTCGGAGGCGGTCCCGCTACGCAGAAATTGCTCCGCGGCACGGTCGTACTCGGGGAGATTGAAAAGGCCCGCGTTGATTCTCCGCGGCTGCTTGCTGTAGAGCTGGAGAAGCTCGGGATAGCCCGACGGTGAGCCACCGAAACCGCGAAAGATGATCTGGAACTGTCCCTGCTGCATTTCCTTGATCGCGTCCTGAAACGGCGTCACATGGAAGTCCATGCGCAGACCGATCGCATCCATGTTTTTCTTCCACAGCGTCTGTATCTCGCGCGACAGCGCACCTGAGCGCAGTGTCACGGTGATCGTCAACGGCTTGCCATCGGGTCCCGTGCGGAAACCCTCGGCATCCTTGTTGGCATAACCGAATCGATCGAGCAGGGCCTTTGCCGCCGCAGGATCGTATTGCGGTTTCGTAGCGATGGTCGGATCGTGACCGGTTACGCCTGGAGGCACGATCTGATTCGCCGGCAGGGCCTGTCCGCCATAAACCACCTTGACCAGCGTGTCGAGATCGAACGCCAGCCCGATGGCGCGTCGCAGCGCCACGCGATCGTTGCTCATGCCGCCGATGACGGGATCGGCAATGTTGAAATTGAACGAGAACAGATAGGGCTCTGGATGCACGTGGCGCGTCACGCCCCGCGCCACGTATTCCGGCTTGAGCTTTCCGTTCACCAGCAGCCTGCTTGCGATCTCACCCCGGAGCGCAAGATAGTCGATGCCGCCCTGCTCGAATTGCAGCAGGCGCGTGAGCTCTTCGTCGATGATGTTGACTTCCACCACGCCGACCGCCGGCACCGTTTTCCCATGCATGCTCTTGACCAGCGCCGCCCGCGCCGGATCGTCGCTCGCCGGAAAGCGCGCCTGCCGGTAGCGGGGATTCGCGTCGAGAATGATGCGCGAGCCGCGTTTCCATTCCCGAAGTCGGAACGGTCCGGTACCGATCGCCCGGCTGCGGATGTCAGCGCCGGCGGCTTCGACTACCTCGCGCGCCGCGGCGCCCACGAAGCCGATCATGTCCTGAACGTTGGCGTAGTCGACGTCCGTCAAACGCAGCTCTAGCGTGTAGCGGTCGAGCGCGCGCAAGCCCTCGATCGGCCGGTCATAGTCGAACTTTCCGCTAGTTCGAGCGACGTCCACAACCGCGCGCGCGCCGACGATGAGGTCGGTGATGATCGGCGCGCCGCCGCGACGCCCGTTCGGGTCGAGCCAGCGCTTGTACGAGTACACATAATCCTCGGCGACAAGCTCGCGCGGCTTGCCCTTGAATGCGGGATCATCGGTAAAAAGGATTCCGGGCTTGACGCGCATCGTCCAGCGCCTGCCGCCTTCGGTAATCTCGATCGGCGCCGTTGCAGTCAGCGGCGTCAGCTTCGGCGGCGACTCGAGATAAGCCCATTCGTAGAGCGGCTCGAAGATCGAGATCAGAACCTCGAACGAGGGGTTGTCGTTGTACTGGTGGGGATCGAGCGTGTCGATGTCGTTGGCCGCCACACGCAAAATCTTGTTCGGATCGGCGGCGCCCGCCGCGCAGGCGAAGGCGATCGTCGCGATCGCCAATATCCACCGCAATCTTTGCGCGCCTGGCTTCATGGTGACCCTCCGCTCCGGTTCGAGTTTCTAAGAACCGCCCGGAGGCGCTGCGATTATGCAGCAAGCCGCGTTGCGGACCGGGACGGCTCCTTCGCACGTTCCGCTATCATGGGACCTCCGGACGGTCGAAAACAACGAGGAGGCTCGATGAACAGAACCATCATTTGCGGAGTTGCGGCGACGATGTTGACGCTGGTGGGCGCGGCGCAGGCGCAGATCAAGATCGGCGTGACGGTGTCGACGACCGGACCCGCGGCGTCGCTCGGCATTCCGGAGAAGAACACCGTCGCCATGTGCCCCAGGACCATCGCCGGAAAGAGCGTCGAGTACATCGTTCTCGACGATGCCAGCGACACCACGCTCGCGGTGCAGAACGCCAAGAAGCTGATAGCCGAGAGCGCGGTCGACGCGATCATCGGCTCGACCACCACGCCCAACTCGCTGGCGATGACCGACGTCGTGGCGGAAGGCGAGACCCCGACCATCTCTCTCGCGTCGTCGGTGCGCATCATCGAGCCCGTCGATGCAAAAAAGGCGTGGGTGTTCAAGACGCCGCAGACCGACGTCATGATGGCCGGCGCGATTCTGGAGCACATGGAAAAGAACAATGTAAAGACGCTTGGCTACGTCGGCTTCAACGACGCGCTGGGCGAGGCGTTTTTCGCCGAGATCGACAAGGCCGCCGCGGCGCGCAAGATTCCCCTGACCGCCAACGAGCGTTTCGCACCCAAGGACACCAGCGTCACCGGGCAGGCATTGAAGCTCATCGCTTCCAAGCCGGACGCCATCGTCATCGGCGCCTCCGGAACGCCGGCGGCACTGCCCGCGCGCACGTTGATCGAGCAAGGTTACAAGGGCAAGCTCTATTTCAATCATGGTGTGGCCAACAACGATTTTCTACGTGTCGGCGGCAAGGATGTAGAGGGAGGATTCGTGCCGGCCAGCCCGGTCATCGTCTCCGCTCAGTTGCCGGACGCCCATCCGGCCAAAAAACGAGCCCAGGAATACGTGAAAATGTACGAAGCCGCGCAAGGCGCCGGC
>DASZZK010000118.1:0-2227 GCA_035544975.1 Casimicrobiaceae bacterium
AGCCGCGGCGCGCAAACTCGCCGAGTGCCGGTCGCAGAAAAAGCGCCGGCGACAGCGACGCATCGGCGCCGTCGTCGATGAACAAACGGTACATCTGTGTCGGGGAAATGCCGTTCGCCAGCGCGGCCGCGACGAAGCCGCCCGACGAGACACCGACATAGACATCGAGGTCGTTGAGATCGATGCCGGCAAGCGAGTCTGACAGCGCAATGAGCGCACCGACCTCGTAAATGCCGCCCAGCGGCCCACCGCTGGCCAAAGCGAGACCCACCGACGGAACGGTCCCGCTCGCGGAGCGCGCGGGGTGCGAGCGCCCGCGATCAGCGCCCGCCCACCGACTCGCAACATCACCCTCGCGCAGAGCTCTCAAGCAGCTGGGTCTCTTCGCGATGATCGCGGCTTGGCTTGCGAACTTACCGGGCTTTCCTGGACGTGTGCTTGACGCGGCGCGCTGCGGGTCTGGCGCGCTTCGATGCCGGCGACTTGGCGGCCTTGCGCGGCTTGGCGACAGGCGATTTCCTGGTCACCTTGACCGGCGCTTTCAATGTCGGCAACGCGGCGACCGCGGTGTCGGCGAGCGCGGTGACCGTAGCACGGACCTGCTCCCGGGTGCGATTCCAGATCGAGCTTGCGGTCGCGAGCGACGTTTCGACGCCGCTGCCGAGGACGCGGATCGCTTGCGTCTCGACGACCGAGCCTTCCTTGACCAGTGCGCGCAGGGTGTCGCCCGCATCGTTCTTTGCCCAATGGCGGGCCACCGCGGCGGCCCCGAGGCCTGCGAGCCAAACCTGGCGCGATGCGGCGAACGCGGCGTCGGCAAGACGGCTGGCATTCATGTCGTTCATCGTTTGCTTTTGCATCATCTGCTCCTTGAATAGAGTGAAGTGAAGTGAATCGAACGCGTGATTTGCAGCGAACAGAGGACACTCTATTTCAAACTATTAGAGCGATCATCCTAATCGACGCGGCTTGAGCTGGGAGGAAAGTTCGGTCGCGAGCTTGGCCGTGATGCCATAGATCGACAGTTGTGGATTGGCGCCGATGCTGGTCGGGAAAAGCGAGCCATCGAGCACGTACAGATTCTCCAGGTGGTGATGGCGGCCGCTTGGATCGGTCACGGCACGCTTCGGATCAGGACCGAGGGGACAACCGCCCATGACGTGCGCACTTACGACCGAAGCCTGCAAGGGCTCGAGCGCGAGCGTGTCGATGCCGACTTTGGCTGCCGACCAGCTCGAGTACCTGGCTGCCGTTGCGTGCAGCGGCATCACGGTCTTCGCGCCTGCCGCGAACTGAATTTCGGCCATGCTGGCGAATGCGCGGCGCGCACCCTCCCAGAAGAACTCGTCAAGGCGATATTCCAGCACCGGCGACCCGTCGCCGTCGAGACCCACCGAGCCGCCAGGACTGCGCGTGTGAAATCCGTCCCGCATCAGTGCGATGAGGACATGCATGTGAGCGAGCTCACGCATCCAGTTCGCGTGAGCGACGCCATGCCCCGGCAGCGTTGTCGCGACCAGAATCGGATGCAAAGGCGGCGCCTCGAGCTTGTATCCCAACGGTCCATCGGCCGGTCGTTCCAGATAATGGTCGGAGTAGACGGACTGTGGCGCACCGGCGAAGCCGTCGACCCGTTCCGGCATCACGGCTGCCGAGACAACCGTCGGGTGCAGGAACGTGCGCTTACCGACGACACCGTGCGGGTCGGGGGCTTTGCTGCGAATCAGGAGCGCAGGCGATCCTATGGCACCCGCCGACACGATGAATGTCTGCGCGCGCACGGTGATCTTGCGCGCGGTCGGATCGGTACCTCCCGGGTCCAGGCCGACACAGTGAAGCGTCGACGCGCGAGCGTTGCCATGCTCGATCGTCCAGGCGCGCGCACGCGTAACGAGGATCGCGCCGCGCGCGAGCGCAGCCGGAATGGTCGTCACCAGCATCGATTGCTTGGCGTTCGTCGGGCAGCCCATGCCGCAGTATCCGAGGTTCCAACATCCTTTGACGTTGCGCTGCATCTCTCCGCTGGAAATGCCGAGCACGCTCGCCCCACGGCGCAATGCCTGGTTGTTTTCGTTCGCAGCGACCGGCCAGGGCGCTATGCCGAGGCGTTGCTCCATGCGTGCGAACCAGGGGGCAAGGTCGGCGGCGCTCAACCCCTGAATACCGAATTCGCGCGCCCAGTGCTCGAGCGTCGACGGCGGCGTGCGGAAGCTCGAGGTCCAGTTGA
>DASZZK010000119.1:0-14440 GCA_035544975.1 Casimicrobiaceae bacterium
AGGCATGATTCAGACGAGCAAGATTCCGGAGATTATCGACCCGCAGTCGATGTACTCGACGAACGGCCAAGAGGCGTGGCGGGTGCTCGGCATTATGGCAGAATTCGCCGTCGCGACCGAACGTCTGCGCGGCATACGGCCAGCAGTAAGCATGTTCGGGAGCGCTCGCATCAAGGCCAGCCATCCGTATTACAGAAAGGCGGAATGCATCGCGAGGCTCCTTTCCGACGCGGGCTTTTCGGTCATCTCGGGTGGTGGCCCGGGTTTGATGGAAGCAACCAATCGCGGCGCACACGCTGGCCGGTCGCCTGCGGTCGGTCTGAACATTCTTCTCCCTCACGAGCAGGCCGGCAACGGCTTCCAGGACGTCGGAATCAACTTTCGCTATTTCTTCGCGCGCAAGATGATGTTCGTTCGCTTCGCGTCGGCGTACGTCGTGCTGCCAGGAGGCTTCGGCACGATAGATGAGCTGACCGAATGCCTGACACTGGTCCAGACGGGCAAGAGCCGCAAGATACCGATCATTCTGGTCGGCGGCGAATTCTGGAAGGGACTGGTTGTCTGGATGCAGGACAAGCTGGTCGGTGAAGGCATGATTTCCGCGAACGACCTCGATTTGTTGCGGATCATCGAAGAGCCTGAGGCAATCGTCGAAGCAATATTCGATTATTATGAAAGCCGGGGGTTTCAGCCGACGCGCGCCGAGCGCGACAAGATGCTGAACCTGTGAGCTCGCCAGGATTCCGGCGTCGCAAGAGCGATTCCTGCTAGAATAAACACGTCTACTCGTACGACAAGCAACATGCGCCTTCGCATCACCGCCCTCTTGTCAGTGCTCGCCTTCGCAGTCGCGCTGACCGCGACTGCGCAAAAGGCGCCTCCGGCGAAGCTCGAGCCATTGCCCGAACCGCCGCCGATACCGCCTGAGATTGCCAACGATCCCGACCTCGAGCCGCAGATTACGATTACTCGCCGCGCGACGGAGACGATCGAGGAATACCGTGTCGGCGGTCGTTTGACGATGATCAAGGTCACACCGAAAACCGGCCGGCCGTACTATCTTGTCGCCGACGGTACCGACGGAACGTGGGTTCGCCGCGATAGTCTGGACACCGGCCTCAAAGTCCCGATGTGGCTGCTGTTTTCCTTCTGATCGCATTCCCTCATAACCTTTTGCGTTGAGCACGGGCGGCTTTGCCGCCGGCTCGTCGTGTCCGTCGATGGCTGTCTACACCACCGTCTCCGCCGATGATCTCGCCGCGTGGCTCACCCGTTACGCACTCGGCGCCGTGCACGAATTCGAGCCGATCGTTGCCGGCATCGAGAACACGAACTATTTCCTTACCGCCGACAACGGACGTTTCGTGTTGACCCTCTATGAGCGAACACCGGCGGAAGAGCTGCCTTTCTATCTCAACTTGATGGCCCACCTCGCGCACGCGGGCGTTCAGGCGCCCGCGCCCGAGGCTGACCGCAGCGGCGCGTTGTGGAGTTTTCTCAACGGTAAGCCTGCGGGGCTCGTCGCACGGCTTGACGGCGCGCCCGTCGAACACCCGCAAATCACGCACTGCGCCGCCGCCGGTGACGCGTTGGCGCGGATGCACATTGCCCTCGGCAATTATCGGGGGCGCTTGTCCAACCGTCGTGGACCGGCATGGTGGCGGCAGGCCGCGCGTGCCGTACGGCCATTTTTGTCGGTCGAGCAGAATGAGCTGCTCGCGTCTGAAATCAAGTTCCAGGCCGGGCTTGCCAAGACCAGGCTGCCGCGTGGCGCAATTCACGGCGACCTGTTCTGCGACAACGTCCTGTTCGACCGCGGGCGTGTGTCGGGAATCATCGATTTCGGATTCGCGGCCACGGACACGCTGGCTTACGACCTCGCGATCGCCGTCAACGACTGGTGCAGCGTCTCCGAGGGCGCAAGCGCCGGCGCCTTGGACCCGTCGCTCAGCGTCGCCATGGTCGCGGCGTACGAAGAGGTGCGGCCGCTCTCGGCCGAGGAGCGAGCGCAGTGGCCGGTGTTGCTGCGCGCCGCGGCGTTGCGGTTTTGGTTGTCGCGCCTCTACGATCTTTATCTGCCACGCTTGGGGGAGCTGACGCATGCGCACGATCCTGCCCCATTTGAGCGGATACTTCGCCATCGCCTTGTGCGCCAATGAGACATCGATGAGGCTGCAATGAGTTCCGCAACGAGCCCGGTTTCGATTCCGTTCGCGCGCCGCGACGCGCGAAACGGCATCGTCTGGATCAAGCGCGCCTATGCCATGTTTCGCGCCGCTCCCTTGCGTTGGCTGCTGCTGCTGTTTACGTATTACTTGCTGATCGCGCTGCTTGAATTCGGGCCGGTGCAAGTGGTGGGACAGTTCATCGCGCCGCTTCTGAAGCCGGTGTTCGCGGTCGGCTTCCTCGCCGCCGCCTGGTCCCAGGAACGAGGAATCGCGCCCCGTCTCGAGCACCTGTTTCGTGGCTTTCGCAGCAATCTTCTCGCGCTTCTTCCGCTTGGCGCGGTATTTCTCGCCGGCATAACGCTTGCCGTCATGGCGACAACGCTGGTCGATGACGGCAGGCTGATCGCGCTGATGTCAGGCGCTGAGAAACCTACCGAAGAAGCACTTGCAAGCAGCCGGGTACAGCTCGCGATGCTATTCGGGGTAGCGTGCGCGGTACCTTCGCTGCTGGCATTGTGGTTCGCGCCGGCACTCGTTGTTTTCAACGATGCCGGCGCCGCGAGAGCAATGGGCGTCAGCCTTCGCGCCGCGATCGCCAACTGGCGCCCGATAGCGGTCTACTGTCTGGCTGTCTTCGTACTCGGCGGCGTGCTGCCCGTGTTCGCGCTATCGATCGCGCACCTGCTCGGCGATGCGGTGGCGGGCATGGTAGCGCTGTTCGTCGTGGTCCCGTACCTGTTCGCGTTTGTCGCGACGCTGCATATTTCCGATTACGTCAGCTATCGGGACCTGTTTCACGGCGACGAGCCGCCCCCGGGGACATCGCCGGACTCGCGCGATTGACCGTACGGTCTCGTTCACGATGGGTCACGCCGGCTGCAGCTTGGCATATTCCAGCGCCAGCCACTTGACTCCCCCGTCGCGAAAATTCACCTGAACGCGGGCGTCGGTGCCGCGCCCCTCCGCATCGATGATGATGCCCAGACCGAAGCGTGAGTGCTTCACACTCTGCCCGATGCGCCATCCGGCTCCGCCGCGGACGCGCTCCGCGGCGTTACGTCCTGCGAGTGCTTCAGGCTCGGCCGCAAAGTCGCCGTGTTTCGGGGACAGCCATTGCACCATTCCCGCCGGGACCTCGTCGAGAAAGCGCGACGCGACGTTGTACCGGAGCTGCCCATGAAGCATGCGACTTTGCGCATGCGTCAGGTACAGTCTCCGCCGCGCACGGGTAATCGCCACATAGGCAAGGCGGCGCTCCTCTTCGATGCCGTCGTATTCGCTGAGGCTGTTCTCGTGCGGGAACAGCCCCTCCTCGAGTCCGGTAACGAACACCGTGTGGAATTCGAGGCCTTTCGCCGAGTGCACGGTCATGAGCTGCAACGCGGGCCGGCCTTCCGCGGCCTGAGTTTCACCGGCTTCCAGCGCGGCGTGAGATAAAAACGAGGTCAGAGGATCGTCGATATTCTCGCCCACCTCGCGCTCGATCTCGCGCATGAAACTTTGCGCCGCGTTGATCAACTCCTGCAGATTGTCGATGCGATCCTGGCCGTCTTTCTCTGCCTGATAGTGGCGAAGGAGGCCGCTTGCGTGCACCACGTGCTCGACCTTCTCCGCCAATCCCAGGTCTCGCGTTGCCGTCCTCATGGCATCGACGAGCGTGAGAAATGTCGCGAGACTGGCACCCGCCTTGCCCGCGACCGGAGCGGCGCACGCCACCTGCCACAGGCTCGCGCCTTGCGCCTGCGCACGCTCCTGCAGCGTTTCCAGCGATCGCGCGCCGATGCCGCGCGGCGGAAAGTTCACTACGCGCAGGAACGCGCCGTCGTCGTCCGGCGCGGCGATGAGCCTCAGATAGGCGAGCGCGTTCTTGACCTCGGCCCGCTCGAAAAAGCGCATCCCGCCATACACGCGATAAGGCATCGCGGCGTTGAATAACGCGTGCTCGACGACGCGTGACTGCGCATTGGACCGATACAGCACCGCGATCTCCGCAGGCGACACGTTATCCTCGACCAGGCCTTTGACCACGTCGACGATGAACGCGGCCTCGTCCAGGTCGGAAGGCGCAGCGTACGCCCGCACCGGTTCGCCATGCGCGTCGGACGTCCAGAGGTTCTTACCCAGGCGTCCCTGGTTGTGCTTGATCAGCGCATTCGCCGCATCGAGAATGTGGCCATGCGAGCGGTAGTTTTGCTCGAGCTTGATAAGCTTGACCGGAACGTCCGCAGTGCTGAAATCGCGCTCGAAATGCTGCATATTGGCGACGTTGGCGCCACGGAAAGCGTAGATCGACTGATCGTCGTCACCGACCGCGAAAACCGCGGCATGCGTGCCCGCGAGCAGCTTCAGCCACTTGTACTGCAGCGCATTGGTGTCCTGGAATTCATCGATCAGGATGTGCGAGAAGCGGCGCCGATAGTGCTCGCGCAGTGAATCGTCGCGCGACAGGAGCTCGTAGGTTCGCAGCAGAAGCTCGGGGAAATCGACCACGCCTTCGCGCTGGCACGCCTGCTCGTACAAAGCGTAATGCTCGACCTGCCGGCGGCTGAATTCGTCGAACGCCTCGACCTGGTTCGGTCGCAGCCCCTCCTCCTTGGAGCCGTTGATCAGCGCCTGGAGCTGCCGCGAGGGAAAGCGCTCGTCGTCGATGTTGTGCGCCTTGTACACCCGCTTGATCAGCGCCAGCTGGTCCTGCATATCCATGATCTGAAACAGCTTCGGTAGCGCCGCTTCGCGGTAATGCGCGCGCAGCATCCGGTTGCACAGTCCGTGAAAGGTGCCGATCCACATGCCGCGTATGTTCACCGGTGTCAGGATCGAGAGCCGGGTGCTCATCTCCCTCGCGGCCTTGTTGGTGAATGTCACCGCCAGCACCGACAGCGGGCTTGCCTGCCCGGTCGCGAGCAGCCATGCGATCCGCGTCGTCAGAACGCGCGTCTTGCCGCTGCCGGCGCCGGCGAGAATGAGCGCCGACGCGTGCGGCAAGGTCACCGCGGCAAGCTGCTCCGGATTGAGGTTCTCGAGAAGAGGTGACGCCATGGAAAAAACGAGCGAGGGCGAACGAATCGCCGTCGGAGGACTAAGTGGGCAATGAGAGCAGGCAATGAACGTCTAATTATAGGCGATTACGCGCCTTGAACGGACATGAGCGGCCGCTTGAGCGCCCAAGCGGCGACGGACGTTATAATCGCTCCCGCCTTCCGGCCGACCACTTTTCCGATGCCCCGAATCCCGCGCGTCAATCCCCCCGCCCATTCCGCCACCGCTCGGGCATTCGTGCAATGGATACGCTCGGCCGCACCCTACATTCATGCCTTCCGCGGCAAGACCTTCGTGATTGCGTTTGGCGGAGAGGTCGTCGCCGACGACACGTTTCTGGGCATCGTGCACGACCTGAACCTCCTGCACAGCCTCGGCATCCGGCTGGTGGTGGTGCATGGATCACGCCCGCAAATCGAGGCCATTCTCAAGCAGCAGCATATTAAGAGCCGCTACAACCGGGGCTTGCGCGTCACCGACAGCGAGACCCTGGACTGCGTCCTCGAAGGAACAGGGCATGCCCGCAGCCGCATCGAGGCGCTGCTCTCGCTCGGCGTCGCCAACTCGCCCATGGCCGGTGCGCGCATCCGGGTCGTCGGCGGCAACTTCCTCACCGCCAAGCCGATGGGGGTTCTCGACGGAGTCGATATGCTCTGGACCGGCGAGGTCCGCCGTGTCGACGTCGAAGCCATACGACAGCGGCTCGATGACGGCGACATCGTGCTTGTCTCACCGCTTGGCTACTCGCCGACCGGCGAGATTTTCAACCTGGCGCTGGAAGAGGTCGCGACCCAGGTCTCGGTGTGGCTGTCGGCGCAAAAGCTCATTTTTCTGATGGATACCGATGGAGTGCGCAACGGGCGCCGCCAGCTTCTGACCGAGCTGTCCACGCGCGACGCCGAGACGCTGCTCGCCAAGCGCTCCAAGGTGCCGGCGGACGTGCAGCACTATCTGCCGTGCGCGATTCGAGCGTGCGACAACGGTGTCAAACGCGCTCACCTGCTCTCCCGCCATCACGACGGCGCCCTGCTCCTCGAGCTCTTTACCCGTGATGGCGTGGGAACCATGATCGCCGCCGCGCCGCTGGCACAGTTGCGCAGCGCGACCATCGACGATGTCGGAGGAATTCTGGCGATCATCGCGCCGCTTGAGGACCAGGGTGTGCTCGTCCGGCGTTCGCGCGAACGCCTCGAGATGGAGATCGAGCGCTTCGTGGTGGCGGAGCACGATGGCGTCATCATCGGCTGCGCCGCGCTGTACGCGTTCCCGGCGGAAAAGACGGGCGAGCTCGCCGCGCTGGCGGTGGATCCCGATTTCCGCCGCGAAGGATACGGCGAGGCGCTCTTGCACGAGATCGAGCAACGCGCTCGCAAGCTCCGGCTTTCGCGCCTGTTCGTGCTCACCACGCGCACCTCGGGCTGGTTCGTCGAGCGCGGGTTCGTCGAAAGCGATCCGGCGACGCTTCCAAAACAGAAGCGCGATCTCTACAACTGGCAACGGCGCTCGCTCGTCTACGAAAAGACGCTGACCTGACGCGTCACACCGCGCCCGCAGCTCCCTTGGCGTGCGATAATTTCCGTCTCTCCAATCGCATAAGAGGTTCTTGTCGATGGCACGCACCGTGAATTGCATCAAACTCGGCCGCGAAGCCGAGGGCCTGGACTTCCCTCCCTATCCGGGCGAGCTTGGCAAGCGCATTTTCGAAAACGTGTCCAAGGAAGCCTGGGCTCAGTGGCTGCGCCAGCAAACGATGCTGGTCAACGAAAATCGCCTGAGCCTGGCCGATCCGCGCGCCCGAAAATACCTGGCCGAGCAAATGGAGCGCCATTTCTTCGGCGGTGGCGCCGACGTCGCGTCGGGGTATGTGCCGCCGAAGGATTGATGACGGCGATGGACGCGAGCGCGATCAGCCGTTATCCGGTTCCTACGCTCGCCGAGCTGCCGGCGGATATTCGCCAACGGATGCTCGAGGTGCAGGAAAAAGCCGGCTTCATCCCGAACGTCTTCCTGACACTGGCGCACCGGCCAGACGAATTTCGCGCTTTTTTCGCCTATCACGATGCGTTGATGCTGCGCGAGTCCGGGCTTACCAAGGCCGAGCGCGAGATGATCGTCGTCGCGACCTCGGGCGCGAACGATTGCCTGTACTGCATCGTCGCGCACGGCGCGATCCTCCGCGTCTACGCCAAGAACCCGCTGGTCGCGGACCAGGTCGCGGTCAACTTCCGCAAGGCGGACATTACCGAGCGGCAGAAAGCGATGCTCCACTTCGCGCTCAAGGTTGCGTTGCGATCGGTCGAGTTGGTCGACGCCGACTACGAGGCGCTCAAGGCTCATGGCTTCACCGACGAGGACATCTGGGACATCGGCGCGATCGCCGCGTTCTTCGCGCTTTCGAATCGGATGGCCGACCTGATCGGCATGCGTCCCAACGACGAGTTTTACCTCCTGGGACGCGTCGCCAAACCGGGCGGCAAACCGGCTTGAGTTGACGGCCGGCTCGAGCGCCGGGGACGTCAAACCACTCCGTAGACGGCGAACCACGATCGCAAGCGCTTCCAGCCGTCTTCCGCGGCCTCCTTGCGGTAGCTCGGGCGATAGTCGGCGTTGAAGGCGTGCGGCGTGTCCGGATAAACGATCAGGTCGCCCGGTTTCTTCGCGGCTCGCAAGGCGTCGCGCATCTGGTTGACCGTATCGACCGGAATGCGCTGGTCGGCGCCGCCGTAGAGCCCGAGCACCGGAGCTTTCAGGTCATCATTCCTCCTCGATGCGCGGGTGTGGATTCATCCTTCGTGCACGATCTGTCCCCCGACAAGGGTGTAGCGGACCTTGCCTTGGAGTTCGAGTCCGAGAAAGGGCGTGTTCTTGCCCTGGCTTTTCAGCGCGTCCGGCAGGACGGTCCAGCGTTGCTCGGGGTCGAAGACGCAGATGTCCGCGGCCGCACCGACTGCGAGCTGGCCCGCGTCGACGCCGAGAACGCGGGCGGGATCGGCAGTAACGCGGGCGAGCGCGCTCGCCAGCGGCACGCGATCTTCACGTGCCCACTTGAGCGTCAGCGGCAACAGCAGTTCCAGCCCCGTTGCACCCGGCTCGGACTCGGCGAAGGGCAGCTGCTTGCCGTCGTCGTCGACAGGCGTGTGATCGGAGCAAAGCAGATCGATGGTGCCGTCCGCCAGCCCGGCGCGCAACGCGTCGCGGTCGCGCACGCCGCGCAAGGGCGGGACCAGATGGCAATGCGCGTCGAACCAGCCGATGTCCGTATCGCACAGGTGCAGATGGTTGATGGCGACATCGCAGGTCACGCCCAGTCCCTCGCGCTTGGCCTCGCGCACGCAGGCTACGCCTTCGTGCGTCGACAGCCGGGCCAAATGCACGCGTGCGCCCGTAACGCGAGCCAAGGCGAAGATGGTGCCGAGCGCGATCGTCTCGGCACAGGCCGGAATCGCCGGCAAACCCAGTCGCATCGCGACTTCGCCGTCGTGCGCGACGCCGCCCCTGGAAAGATGCGCGTCCTGCGGCCGCAGCCAAACGTGATAGCCGAACGTCGCGGCGTACTGCATCGCGCGCAGCAACACCTGCGTGTCGGCAAGCGGAGCGTCGGCGTGCGAAAAGGCGATGCAGCCGGCTTCGGCAAGCTCGCCCATTTCGGTAATGGTGTCGCCCTTAAGCCCGACCGTAAGCGCGCCGATCGGATACACGTGCGCCAGATTGAGCGAGCGAGCGCGGTGCTTCAGCATCTCGACCAGGCCCGGTTCGTCCAGCGGAGGGTCGGTGTCGGGCGGACAGGCAAGGCTCGTGACTCCGCCGGCGATCGCCGCTTGCATTTCCGATTCGAGGGTCGCCTTGTATTCGAAGCCCGGCTCGCGCAGACGCGCGGAAATATCGATCAATCCAGGGCAAACGATCATGCCGGCGGCGTCGATCACCCGGTTGGCATGCCAAGCCGAGGGTGCGGCACCGATTGCCGCGACTTTGCCCGCAGCGATATAAACGGAGGTTTTCCTGTCGATGCCGTCGCGCGGGTCGATCAGGCGGCCGTTGCTGATTTCGATCTTCATCGCGCAGGATTTTTTGCTAGCCGCCCGCCAGCATGCTCATCACCGCCATCCGCACGGCGATGCCGAAGGTCACCTGGGGAAGAATCACCGAGTGCTTGCCGTCGGCCACCGCGGAATCGATTTCAACGCCGCGGTTCATCGGTCCGGGATGCATGACGATCGCGTCGGGTTTGGCCAGCGCGAGCTTGTCGGCGGTGAGCCCGTAATGCTTGAAGAATTCGCCGGCCGACGGCAGCAGCGAGCCTTTCATGCGCTCGCTTTGAAGGCGAAGCATGACGATGACGTCGCATCCGGCGAGGCCAGCTCTCATGTCGTGAAAGACGCGCACGCCCAACTTTTCGACGGCAGTCGGCAGCAGCGTCTGCGGGCCGATTGCCCGAACCTCGGGCACTCCCATCGTCGTAAGGCCGTGAATCAGCGAGCGGGCCACCCGCGAATGCAGGACGTCACCGACGATCGCCACTGTGAGCTTGCCGAACTCATGCTTGTAATGGCGGATCGTGAACAGATCCAGCAGTCCCTGCGTCGGATGCGCGTGACGCCCATCGCCGGCGTTGATGACGTGGATATGATCACGCTGCCGTGCCGACAGATGCTGCGCGATAAGATGTGGCGCGCCGCTTTGGGCGTGGCGCACGACGAACATGTCGGCGTTCATCGCGACCAGGTTGTCGATGGTGTCGAGCAGCGTCTCACCCTTGCTGGTCGACGAAACGCCGACGTTGAGATTGATGACGTCGGCCGACAGGCGCTTAGCGGCAATTTCAAACGTCGTCCGTGTCCGGGTGCTGTTCTCGAAAAAGAGGTTGAATACCGTCTTGCCGCGCAGCAGCGGCACTTTCTTGACGTCGCGCTCGGCGATCGACACGAACGGGACGGCGGTGTCGAGAATGCGTTCGATGATCTCCGCCGGCATGCCTTCCAGCGTCAGCAGATGCTGCAGCGCGCCGTCGGCGTCGAGTTGCGGGTTAGGGCCTGTTCGCACTAAGCACGCGGTTCGCTGGTCACGGGCTCGACCGAAAGCTCGAATCGATCGGCGGCACGGTTGAGAACGACCGAAAGCTCGCGCGCCACCGTGACGCGCGCGCCTACGTACGTGGCTTCGATCGGCAGCTCGCGGCCTCCGCGATCGACCAGCACCGCGAGCTCGATTTTTTCCGGCCGTCCGTAGTCGAAGATCTCGTTGATCGCCGCGCGAACCGAGCGGCCGGTGTAGAGGACATCGTCGATGAGCACGATGCGGCTTCCCTCCACCTCGAAAGGCAGCGTCGTCGTCGCGACCTTGGCGCGCAAACCTTTCTGTCCGTAATCGTCGCGGTAGAAAGACACGTCGATGAAGCCGACCGGGTGCTCTCCCGGCAGGAGTGCGGCGAGCCGCTCGGCGAGCCAGGCGCCGCCGGAATAGATGCCGATCAGCTTGGCGTCCATGGCCACCGCGCCACGCATCTTGTCAAGCAGCGCGGCAAGCGCCTGTTCGGCCTCAGGCAGAGCCTCAGGCAACCCCTCAGTTGCCTTAGTCGGCGTCGCGTTGGTCAAAATAGCTCTGCAGGATGAGTTGTGCGGCAACCTGATCGCGTACGCCTTTGTGCGAGCGCGCTTTCACTCCCGCATCGGACAGCGCGGCCGTGGCGGCGTGAGTGGTGAAGCGTTCGTCGACCAGCTCCGCCGTGAGACCGAAGCGGCCTTCGAGCTGCTTGGCGAACCGACGCGCACGCGCGGTCAAGGCGTGCGCCGTGCCGTCGGCATGCAAAGGCAGGCCGACAATCAGCAGCGCGGGATGCCATTCGTCGATCAAGGATTCGATCGCCGCGAACCGGGGCTCGTTTTGCTCGCCCGCGATGGTTGCCAGAGGATGCGCCAGCCCGATGGCGCTCTCGCCTACCGCGACGCCGATGCGCCGGGTGCCGAAATCGAACGCGAGAATGGTCCCCGCGCGAGAGGCGCGGGAGGCTGCGGTCCCGACCACGCGTCACGCGTGCCCGACTGCGTCGGACAGTCTCGAAAAATCGATGCCCAGCAGTTTCATCGCCGCGGGCAGGCGGGTTTCGGCGGGCTCGGCGAAAAGCACGTCGCTGTCCGCTTCGACCGTAAGCCACGCATTCTGGCCGATTTCCTGCTCGAGCTGATCGGCCGACCATCCGGCGTATCCGAGCGAGATCAGCACATTCTCCGGGCCTTCGCCATGACCCACCGCCTCGAGAATGTCCTTCGACGTCGTCAGACCGAGATCATCGCTGATCGCCAGCGTCGATTGCCAGCTCCCGAGCGGGCGATGCAGCACAAACCCGCGATCGATCTGCACCGGTCCGCCGTAATGAACACGCGCTTCACGTAGCTCGGAATCACCCAGCGGAACATTGATCTGCTCGAACAGCGAGGACAAGGTCATGTCGATCGGCTTGTTGATGACAATGCCGAGCGCGCCCTTGGCGTTGTGTTCGCAAACGTAGATCAGCGTGTGGGCAAAGTGCGGGTCCGCCATGCTGGGCATGGCAATCAGGAAGTGATGGGTCAGATTGACCCGGGAGTCGCCCATGACCGTAATTGTAAACGCCTTAAGGGCGCGGGCACAAATACCCGGGCTTCGATGGCGGCGCCGGCGCGCGACGCGAGCGACCCGGGGAAACCGGCTTGCGCAAACCTCCTAACCCCGATTCGGGTCCGCGAGCGTTGATAGCGCTTGTCTTCCACCCTCTCGGAGCTCGCCATGCCCTACCCGCCCACCCGCGTCGCCTGGCTTTTCGTCGCCCTTGCATTGTTGCTGTTCATCGTCCTCGGGTCGAGGCCCGCGAGCGCATTTTGCGGATTTTATGTCGGCAAGGCGGACGCGAAGCTCTTTAACGAAGCCTCGCAGGTCATCCTGGTCCGCGACGGCAATCGCACGGTGATCAGCATGCGCAACGATTTTCAGGGCGATCTCTCCGAATTCGCGCTGGTCGTTCCCGTTCCGGTCGTCCTTCAGAAGAGTCAGATCCATATCGGCGATCCGAAGACCTTCGAGCGCATCGATGCCTACTCGGCGCCGCGGTTGGCAGAATACTTCGACCCCAATCCGTGTGACCTTCCTAGACGGGAGCGCCAGATGGGCGCGATGAATGCGGCACCGGCGCCGATGGCCAAGGAACAGGACAGCAAAAAGGACAAGGCGCTCGGCGTCACCGTCGAAGCGCGATACACGATCGGCGAGTACGACATCGCGATTCTTTCGGCCACCGAATCGAACGGCCTCGAGACCTGGCTAAAGCAGAGCGGCTATCGCATACCGGCGGGCGCCAGCAAGGCGCTGCGGCCCTACGTGCGGCAGAACCTCAAGTTTTTTGTCGCGCGGGTCAACCTGACCGAGCAGGCCAAGACCGGATTCTCGTACCTGCGGCCCCTGCAATTCGCCTTCGAGTACGAGCGCTTCATGCTTCCCGTGCGGCTCGGCATGCTCAACGCCCGGGGCCCGCAAGACCTGGTCGTCTACGTGCTGACCAAGAATGGCCGCGTCGAGACCACCAACTACCGCACCGTGAAGCTGCCTGCGAATGTCGAGCTGCCGACCTACACGCGCGCCGAGTTCGGGAAGTTCTACAAGGCGCTGTTCGAGAACCAGTCGAAGCGCGAGGACTACCGCGTCGTATGGACCGAGTATTTCTGGGACATGGCCTGGTGCGATCCCTGCGCCGCCGATCCGCTTTCTCCCGAGGAGCTCAAGCGCGCCGGCGTTTTCTGGCTCGGCGGCGACGAGCCCGCGATTGGCGTTGCACCGGGAGCCGCGCCGCCGATCGCTGCGCCGCGCTCCAGCTCAGGAGCACAACCGGTCATGCTGACGCGCCTGCATCTGCGCTACACGCCGGAGACGCTGCCGGAGGACCTGATGTTTCAGGAAACGCAGGATCGACAGAATTTCCAGGCGCGCTATGTGCTCCGTCATGCGTGGAACGGTGATGCCGCCGCCTGCGAGGCCGCACCGCGTTACTTCGAAGAATTGGCGAAGCGACAGGAACGTGAAGCGCAAACGCTGGCGGGCTTGACCGGTTGGGACTTGAACCAGATTCGCGCCAGGATGAACATCGCTACCGCGCCCAAGACAATGTGGTGGGACCGGCTGTGGAAATGACATTCTCGCCGCGAAGCGTGATGGCGGCCGCACGCGAAATCCTGCCGAAGGACGCGCGAGTATTCCAGATTCTGTTTCTCGCGCTGCTGCTGACGACCGGCGTCTTGGTGCGCGACTTTTCGCTGCATCCGCTGCAGATGGCCTTGGCCTTCGCTGCCGGGCTGGCGACGCAGGCCTTCTGGCTCAAGCGTCTCGGCTTGGAGCAACGCGGATTTCTATCGGCCATCGTGACTTGCTGCGGATTGTCGCTGTTGCTGCGCAGCGACGCCCTGTGGGCACACCCGTTGGTGGCTGCGCTGGCGATGTCGTCGAAGTTCGTGTTGCGCATCCATGGCAAGCACCTGTACAACCCCGCCAATCTCGGCGTGATCGCCGCGATCACCCTGATCCCAGGAACGTGGGTGTCACCGGGTCAATGGGGCAACGATCTCGCGCTGGCGGTCTGGTTGTTGATGCTGGGAACCATCGTCACGACGCGAGCACGGCGGCTGGACATCAGCTGGGTGTTTCTCGGCGCGTTTCTGGGGCTGGTCGCACTGCGGATCCTGCTTCTTGGGCAATCGTGGGCGATTTGGTGGCACCAGCTCGGCAACGGCGCGCTGCTGCTCTTTACATTTTTCATGATCTCCGATCCGATGACGATTCCGAATCGGCGCGGGCCGCGGATCGCGTATGCGCTGATCGTCGCCGCGGCGGCAATGGCCTGGCAGTACGTGCTCTTCCGCCCGAACGCGCTTATCTGGGCGCTTTTTCTGGCGACACCGCTCGTGCCGCTCTTAGATCGTCTGTTTCCCGGCGAACGCTTCCTGTGGCGCGGGCCGGAGGCGGCGCGAGTGTACCGAGTCAGAAATTCCGAAGATAAAGGAGCGGATGAAATCGGCCGTCAGGCAAGGCGCGAGGCCGAAAGCGTACCTTTAGTACGATGAGGCCGAGCAACGCAGCATGGCGGCCGATTTCGCCGCGAACTATCGAGCGAATTTCTGACTCAGTACACTATTTGCTATCGCGTTGCGTTCCGATCCCAGGACCATGACCGCAAAAGACGAATGGGCCTTCCCACGCGAGCTCCAGCC
>DASZZK010000120.1:0-1594 GCA_035544975.1 Casimicrobiaceae bacterium
GACCTTCGGGAGAGCTGCCCAGCGCTATCCGCGCGAGCAGGGCGCCGTTTGAGGTGTCGATGATCAGCGCCGCATTGCCGGTCTGGTCGCTCACATAGAGTCGCTTTCGATCGGGCGAGAGCGCGATGCCGCGTGGCTTCCCTCCGACGTTGAAGGTCGCGGTCAGCTTGTCGGTTGCCGTGTCGATTACCGATACCGAAGCCGAGCCTTCGTTGGACACATACGCAAATGGCGCCGCGAAGGCGCTGAGAGCCGTCGACGCGGACAGGACTGTCGCGATCATGAGCCGGGCCAGGCGCACGATTGTTGCTTCTCCTGGAATGGTCGCGCCGCGCCCCCAATGGAGCCGGCAGCGGCGATCAGTTATGCTACACGAGTTTGCGGCAACTCATCGGCACTCAGACCGTGGCAGAGCATCCTTTGCGCCGCCCATGTCCGATTCGGCCCGAAGCGATTTTCGCGGCGGTCGCCGCGATGCTGTTGCCGTCGATCGTCGCCGCGCAGGACGCACGCCCAATCGATCCCGTTGTGGTCAGCGCGACGCGCACTGAAGAGCGCGCGTTCGATCTCCCCGTCGCGATCGACAGCATCGGCGCGGTACGGATCCAGCAGGATCAGCTGCAGATCAATCTGTCCGAGTCGCTCTCGCGCGTGCCCGGGCTGGTGGTTCAGAATCGCTGGAACTATGCGCAGGACCTTCAAATCTCGTCACGCGGCTACGGCGCGCGGGCGAGCTTCGGCGCCCGCGGCATACGCCTTTTCCAGGACGGCATTCCGGCGACGATGCCAGACGGGCAGGGCCAGACCGGAAGCTTCAGCCTCGCTTCCGCGCAGCGCATCGAGGTCCTGCGCGGGCCGTTTTCGACGCTCTACGGGAATGCCGCGGGCGGCGTGGTCTCGATATTCACCGAAGACGGTCCGCCGACTCCTGTCGCGCAGGGACAGATCATCGGCGGCAGTTTCGGGACCTTGAACGCGATAGCCAAGCTCGGAGGCGAAGCGCACGGCGTCAACTACACCATGGCCGCCAACCATTTCGAGACCGACGGTTATCGCGATCACAGCGAAGCTTCGCGCGATCAATTCAACGCCAAGCTCAGATTCGCGCTCGATAGCGATACCCGCGTTACGCTGATCGGCAACACGCTCTATCAGCCCGAGGCGCTCGACCCGCTTGGCCTGACCCGGACGCAAATGCAGGCGAATCGGCGGCAAGTCGATCCCGTGGCGGTCTCTTTCAACACGCGCAAGACTGTCGGACAGCAGCAGGGAGGTGCAACGATCGAACGCAGCGTCGGCGCCGACACGGCCTTGCGTCTGACCGGGTACGCGGGGCACCGCAGCGTTCGCCAATACCTCGCGTTGTCCGGCATGGCCGACACCTCGTCCGGCGGCGTCACCGATCTCAACGGTGACTTCGGCGGCGTCGACGCGCGCGTGACGACGCGCTTCACGCTCGCGGGCGGACCGCTCGCGCTTACTGTCGGCGCCGCCTACGATCGCCAGGAGGAGGCGCGCAAGGGCTTCGTCAACAACAATGGCGCCTTGGGCGATCTGCGGCGCGACGAATCCGACACGGTGCACGATCAGGACG
>DASZZK010000121.1:0-2868 GCA_035544975.1 Casimicrobiaceae bacterium
GCGAGTTGCGCGTTGAGGTGATCGCGCAAGGAGCTGGTCGCCACTTGCTGCGGGGAAAAGCTCTCATCGTCGTCGTCGCCCGAGGCCGAGCCCCAGTCGCCGTCGCCTCCCGCATTGGCGAGCAGATCGAAGTCGCCCGCCGACCGCTCGTCTCGCTCATCGCTGGATGACGACTCGGTGCTGACCGTCGCGGTGCTCGCTTCCATCGAAAACTCAGGCGGCGGCGCCGGCGTCTCGTCCTCGTCGGCTTTTTCCAGCAGCGGATTTTCCTGCAGCAGGCGCTCGACCTCGGCATTGAGCTCGAGCGTCGAAAGTTGCAGCAGGCGAATCGACTGCTGTAGCTGCGGAGTGAGCGTTAGATGTTGCGAAAGCTTGAGCTGGAGGGTTGGCTTCATGGTGATGCACTTTCGCAGCCAACATCAAAGCCGGAAGTGCTCCCCTAAATAGACCTTTCTCACACTTTCATTATAAACAATTTCGTCCGGCGTTCCCGAGGCAAGCACCCGGCCTTCATTAATGATGTACGCCCGATCGCAGATGCCGAGCGTTTCCCGCACGTTGTGGTCGGTGATCATGACGCCGATGTCGCGTTCTTTCAGGAAACCGATGATCTTCTGGATGTCGAGCACCGCGATCGGGTCGATACCCGCAAACGGCTCGTCAAGCAGTATGAACCTTGGCCGGGTCGCCAGGGCGCGGGCGATTTCGACTCGCCGGCGCTCGCCGCCGGACAGGCTGACGGCGGACGCGTCGCGAAGATGCGAGATCGACAGGTCTTCGAGGAGCGCGTCGAGGCGATTGGCGATCTCGTCGCCGTCGACTCCCTGAAGCTCGAGGATGGCCTGGACATTCTCGGCCACGGAAAGCTTCCGGAATATCGACGCTTCCTGCGGCAGGTACGATAGCCCGAGCCGCGCCCGCACGTGAATCGGCATGCGGGTCAGATCGTCGCCGTCGAGCTCGATAGTTCCGCCGTCGGTCGCAACAAGGCCGACGATCATATAGAAGCAGGTCGTCTTGCCCGCGCCGTTCGGGCCGAGAAGGCCGATCACTTCTCCGCTGCCCACGGACAGTGACACATCGTGTACGACAATGCGTGACTTGTAGCGCTTGTTCAGCTTGGCGACCGAGAGAGTGCTGGCCGCGGCAGTCACTTGGCGCTCACTTGACCGGCTCGAGCTTCAACGACGCGTCGGGCTTGAGCGGGACCGGTTCGTTGGATTTCTGCGGCGCTGTCTTGCCGTCCTTCGAGTCCTTCGTATCCTTTGCATCCTTGCCCTCTTTCGGCTGCGGCAGGAAAACGCCCCGGACGCGCGAACCCAGCGAGGGCTCGCCGGCGGCGGGAGGCTTGCTGTCAGGGCGACCTTCGGCTTTGTAGACGTTGGTCTCCGCGTTGTAAGAGATGTAGTTGCCGCGAAGCTCGTCGCCGGTTCTCTTGAGCAGTGCGCGGTCGAACAGCTCGACGATGCGCTTGGTGCCGTCGTACACGATGCGCTGTGCGTAGCCCTCGTAGTATTCGTCGGCGCCATCGCGCTTTTCGCGAAAACTGACCGGGTTGCCGGTCGCCGTCGCCGACACCGAGTTGTCGGGATTCTGATGGAACTGGATCCGATCGGCGTGGATCGTCAGCGTCCCCTGGGTGATGACGACGTTGCCGATCAGATCGCTGATCTTGGTGTCGGTGTTGCCACCGAGAGAGTCGCCCTGGAAATTGATCGGCTTGTCACGATCCGCCTTCTCCGCGAGGGCGCACGGAGCATGACAGACGAATGCGCATAGCAATGCGCAGAGCGATGGCAGGACGGCGCGCGCGAAAGACGAGGTGGGGGTGGTCGGGCAGGGCATCACGCTACTTGTTCGGTTGCAACTGTCCGCTGACGCGGGACTTGAACTTGAAGGTCTTGGCTTTGTTGTCGAATTCCATTCCGGTGGCATTGATTATCCCACGGGGGTCGGAGATCGTCACCGGCTTGTCGGTCTCGATCTTATCCTCCTTTGGCAGGACATGAAGGTATTCGCTCGTCACGATGACCGGGCCTTTGTCACGCTCTTCCGCCGCCGCCGCGCGGATGCCCTTGACGTTGCCGGTGAAGTACGCGTCTTTCTGGTCGCCGGTAATCATGCCGCGATCGGCGGAGATGGTCACCGGCGGCTTGCCGGGATCGCTGAAGGTGATCAGCGGCGACTCGAATTCGGTCGTGTCGTCATCCGGGAAATGACGCGCAATCCTGGCGGAGATCGATTGCCGGACCCGTCCTTGAGGGTCGAGGCTCTGGGCCTTGAAATTCTCGATGTAAAGGTCGGTATCGTGGCGGCCGGAGCCATCGAACGCGCCGATGCCGGGTTGCACCTGAGCGTTCAGCCAATAGGTCAAGGCCGTGAATGCCCCCAGGAGGAACACCGGAGACCAAGCGATCATCCGATCCAGCCATGAGCGGCCGCGAGTCATGATTCGAATTGCGCGATGCGTTGCGCGAGATCGCCGCGCGCGCCGAGAATGAGCTCGCAAACCTCCCGCACCGCGCCGGCGCCTCCCTCCGCGCGCGTGACGTAATGCGCCCGCCGCTTGACCACCTCGGGCGCATGCGGCACCGTCGTGCTCAATCCGCAACGCAGGAGTAGCGGCAGATCGGGAAGATCATCGCCGATGTGCGCGCACTCTTCCACGGCCATGCCGAGCTCCGAGCGCAGACGCTCCCATGGCGCAAGCTTGTTCTCCGCGCCCAGAACCACGTGGGCGACGGAAAGTGTTTTCGCGCGCCTCGTTACCGCGGGCGCGGAGCTGCCCGTGATCCACGCGACGACGATGCCGGCCTCGTGCAACATTTTGAGGCCGAGCCCGTCGAGCGTCGAAAATGCCTTCATTTC
>DASZZK010000122.1:0-2022 GCA_035544975.1 Casimicrobiaceae bacterium
TACCTCGGAACCGGCGTCGCGGTCTGGCTATTTGCCAGAGGATCAGCCCATGTCGGCGCCAGTGGTCTGATCTACGGCTTGGTCAGCTATATCTTCATGGCCGGCCTGATCCGGCGGGACAGGCGCGCTATCGCTGCGTCGCTTTTGGTTTGCTTCATGTATGGCGCGCTGGTCTGGGGAGTATTACCGATCGAGCCCGGCGTTTCTTGGGAAACCCATCTTGCGGCCGCGCTGATTGGCCTGCTTCTGGCGATTCTGCTGCGGCGTCTGGACATACCGCCGCGCCGTCGTTACACCTGGGAAGATGAAGAGGAAAACGAAAACGCAATCGAAAACGAAAAGGACAATTACCCGGGCGAGTAATCCCGCTGCAGCGATCTCCGATCAGAAGTTGCGTGAACGCCCAATCGCAAAGCGATATCGCGAAATCAGATCATTTGCTTGCGCCGCTGGTCGACCAAGCGCTCGAGCAGGTCGATGTTGTTCCTCACCGCGTCCATGTTGGGGTTGACCTTCAATGCGCGGCGAGAATACTCGAGCGCACGGTCGTAATATTCGAGGCGCGTGTAGATCAGGGCGTAGCCGGAGAGCGCGCCGAAGTGATAGGGGTTGCGCTTCATGACCTCGTCGCAGTCGGCCAGCGATTTTCGCAAATCGCCGACAAGGAAATACAGGGTCGCGCGTTTGTTCCAGCCTTCCGCGAAGTCGGGCTTGAGCTTGATGATGCGGGTGAAGGTCGCGACCGCCTGCTGCAGGTCGCCCGCCTCCATTTGTTCGATACCGGTCTGGTAGAGCCCGTCCACTTCCTGGTTGCCGGAACGTGACCAGATGCGCCATATCGCTTGTTCGGCATGCTGTCGCGTGTCATCGTCGGAATCGCGCAGCGCTTTCAGGAGCGGCGGCACGTCCGCCATCATGCCGACTTCGCCGAGCCGGTCGGTGGCTTCGCGGCGGGTCTGCGCGGCGGCCTGGGAGAGCATTCGAACGGCCTGTTCCCGTCGGATCTCCTGCGCCTGCGCGGGCGAGTCCGTGAGCAACAGCATCGATACTAGAATAGTCAACAGGGCTTGCACATCAATCGTCCCTTCAGAACCTAGGGCGTAGCCGACCGGGCGGGGCGATGATGCGCCGCGGGACACGGCGCAGTCAATGAGCGTCCGGTGTCGCGGTGGACTCGAGGCAACGCAACATGCGATGCATGTCGACGGTCGCTTTCCGGCCGACGTGATCGAGGTCGGCGTCGAGCCATCGCGTTGCTGCGTCTCGCCCGTAACCGCGCAACTCGAGAAGGAAGCTCCAGTCGGTATTGCTCTTGCTCGCATGGCTCAAATCCGCGAGCGCCGGCTCATCCTTGATCTCGTGCAGGCGGATGCGCTTGTAAGGTGAGCGGATCCCCCTTGCGCTTCCTTTGAGCTCGTTCACCGCGTCGATCGCCTCGACTTCCTGTATCAGCGTGGCGTTGAACGTGACCTCGTTCATCCGGTCCAGGATGTCGCGCGCATTGGTCGGAACGTCGGGGCGGTTCAGCGGATTGACCCAGACGATCAAGAGGTCCGCCGTGAGCGCCGGACTGCGCAATGGAAAGAGCGCGGGGTTGCCGAGATAGCCGCCGTCCCAATAGAACTCGCCGTTCACCTCGACCGACCGGAAGACGGTCGGCAGGCACGCCGATGCGGTCAGCGCGCCGATGCCGTGTTCGCCCGGGCCGAAGATCTTGCGCTGGTTGGTCTTGACGTTCGTCGCGCACACGAAGAGGTGAGGCGTCCTGTGATCGTTGAGCGCATCGAAATCGGGGATCTCCTCGCCGATGACGCCGGCCAGCAGGTTTTTATAGAATGGATTGTCGTACGGCGACCAGACGACCGACAGCATGTCCGCCCACAGTGCCATCGGCGACCAGTCGGAGTTGGGGCCGAATGACGGAGGCAGCATGCGGCCGGGCTTGAAAATGTTGTCGCCGGCTTCGGAGATGCTGCGCCAGAACCGTTCCAGCCGCTCGCGCGCGTGCTGCGGTCCGCCGCG
>DASZZK010000123.1:0-7388 GCA_035544975.1 Casimicrobiaceae bacterium
CGAGGTCGAGCCGATCGTGGTGCAGATCGCCGGCGCCGACCCCGAGCAGATGGCCGACTCGGCGCGCTATAACGTCGATCGAGGCGCGCAGATCATCGACATCAACATGGGCTGTCCGGCGAAGAAGGTCTGCAACGTCGCCGCCGGCTCCGCGTTGCTGCAGAACGAACCGCTGGTATGCGCCATCGTCGAGAGCGTCGTTTCGGCGGTCGATGTGCCGGTCACGCTGAAGATCCGCACCGGGTGGGATCGGCAGAATCGAAACGCGGTGCGGATTGCACACATTGCCGAGAGCGCGGGCATCGCGGCGCTGTCGGTTCACGGCCGCACGCGGGAATGCGGCTTTGTCGGTGCCGTGGAGTACGACACCATTCGGGCGGTGAAGCAGGCGGTCAGCGTGCCGGTGACGGCAAACGGCGACGTCGATTCACCGGAAATGGCGCGGGAGGTGCTGGAGCATACAGGCGCGGACGCGGTGATGATCGGTCGTGCGGCCCAGGGTCGTCCGTGGATCTTCCGCGAGATCCGTCATTTCCTCGATTATGGCGAAAAGCTTCCATCGCCGGCTATCGCCGAGATTCGGCAACTCATTCTCGAGCACCTGGCCGACCACCACGCTTTTCACGGCGAGGAGAGTGGCGTACGCATCGCGCGTAAACATTTGGGTTGGTATACCGCGGATCTGGAAGGCGGGCTTGAGTTTCGGCACGAGATCAACGCGATCGGCGATGCATCGGCGCAGATCGCGGCAGTCAATCGTTTTTTCGACGAGTTGAGCACGCACGGTGATCGGCTCACTTACTTGTCCAATGAGGCGCCGATAGAGCGCGCGCGGCGGATTCTGCCGCAGAATTGCGGGACGCAGGAGGCGCAGGCAGCATGAAGAAGACTGTACGTATCAACGGTGGCCCCGAGATCTGCCGCAGCGTCGAAAAATCCCTCGATGAATACTTTCGGCGATTGGACGGCGAGCAGCCCCACGGCATCTACAACATGGTCATCACCAATGTCGAGCGGTCGCTGCTGACGATGATCATGCACCGTGCCAGCGGCAACCAGACGCAGGCTGCGGACATGCTGGGCATGAACCGAAACACGCTTCGCTCCAAGCTTTCGAAGTACAAGATCAGTTAGACTCTTGTACGCGTCGCCAGCGCGAGCGACGTCGCGAGTGACCTTAGCCATTTCGGCCCCCGCGCGAGCCGCACGCCGCAAAACCACGCCTGCGTGAGTGCATTTTCATGATGCTTCCCCGATGACCGCTCCCATCGCCCAGGCGCTTTTGTCTGTCTCCGACAAGGCGGGCCTCGTGGATTTCGCGCGCGGCCTGGACGCGATGGGGGTCAAGCTCATCTCCACCGGAGGCACCGCGAGATCGCTGATGGAGGCCGGGCTGCCGGTCACCGAAGTCGCCGATTACACCGGTTTCCCCGAAATGCTCGACGGCCGCGTGAAGACCTTGCATCCCAAGATCCATGGCGCGATTCTCGCTCGCCGCGATTCTCTCGAGCACATGGCCGCGCTCACCAAGCACGCAATTGCCACGATCGATCTGGTCGTGGTCAATCTCTATCCGTTTCGGCAGACCGTTGCCAGGCCGGGCTGCTCGCTCGACGATGCGATCGAGAATATCGACATCGGCGGCCCTGCTCTGGTCCGCGCCGCGGCAAAGAACCACGCGCACGTAGGCGTGGTGGTCGATCCGGCCGATTATCCGGCATTGCTCGACGAGCTCCGCACCAATGGCAGGCAACTCGGCAACGCGACGCGATTCCGGCTTGCGCAAAAGGCGTTTTCGCACACTGCCGCCTATGACGGGGCAATCAGCAACTATCTGACGGCACGCGACGAGACCAGCGCGCCTCAGATGTTTCCGGGGCACTTCAATTGGCAAGGCACCAAGGTGGAGGATCTGCGCTACGGCGAGAATCCGCACCAGCAGGCGGCCTTTTACCGTGACGAGACACCGGCGCCCGGCACGATCGCGACCTACTGGCAGCTGCAGGGCAAGGAGCTTTCGTTCAATAACATCGGCGACAGCGACGCAGCGTGGGAGTGCGTTGGCACCTTCACCGAGCCGGCCTGCGTCATCGTCAAACACGCCAATCCCTGTGGGGCCGCGATTGCGGAAACTCCGCTGGAGGCGTATCGGCTGGCACTCGCCACCGATCCCACGTCGGCGTTCGGAGGCATCATCGCCTTCAACCGCGAAATTGACGCCGCGACGGTCGAGCTGGTCAGCGCGCAATTTCTCGAGGTCCTGATCGCCCCTGGCTACTCTCTCGACGCGCTCGAGCGCATCGCAAAGAAAACCAATGTCCGCGTGCTGACGATGGGGAGCACGGGGCCTGGAGCGGGAAATGCATGGGACATGAAACGCGTCGGCGGCGGCATGCTGCTGCAGACGCCTGACCGGCGCAATATCGACGCGAGCGACCTGTCGGTGGTTTCGCGCAAGGCGCCGACGCCCTCGCAGCTCGCCGACTTGATGTTTGTCTGGCGGGTCGCCAAGTTCGTCAAATCCAATGCCATTGTCTATGGTGGTGGTGGAAGGACGCTTGGCATTGGCGCCGGTCAGATGAGCCGGGTCGATTCGACACGCATTGCCGCGATCAAGGCGCAGGCCGCGGGGCTATCGCTCACCGGGTCGGTGGTCGCTTCGGACGCTTTCTTCCCGTTTCGTGACGGTCTCGATGTCGTCGCGGACAACGGTGCGGTCGCGGTCATCCAGCCCGGCGGCAGCATGCGCGATGCTGAAGTCATCGCCGCGGCCGATGAGCGAGGCCTGGCGATGGTGTTTACCGGCGTCCGGCATTTTCGCCACTAGCCGGCACGAGCCGGCAGCAGTGCGCTTTTCGCCACGTTGCTATAGTCCGGCAATAGGTGAGCTCAGTGTGAGCGGGGGCGTGAGCTTGCGATGAATATTCTGGTCATTGGCGGCGGCGGGCGCGAACATGCGTTGGCGTGGAAAATCGCGCAATCGAGCCGGGTCGCGAAAGTCTTCGTTGCTCCCGGCAATGCCGGCACGGCGAGAGAGCGCGAGCTCAGCAATGTCGCGTTGACCTCGATCGAGGATCTGCTCCACTTCGCGCAGCTTGAGCGCATTGGCCTGACGGTCGTGGGTCCGGAAGCGCCGCTTGCCGACGGCGTCGTGGACGCATTCCGGCGCGTAGGCCTGAAGATCTTCGGCCCGACCCAGGCCGCGGCGCAACTCGAGAGCTCCAAGGATTTCGCCAAGGCCTTCATGGCCCGCCACGGCATTCCGACCGCCGAATATGAGAGCTTCACCGACGCCGCCGAAGCGCACGCCTACGTCGACGATCGAGGTGCGCCTATCGTCGTCAAAGCTGACGGGCTGGCCGCAGGTAAAGGCGTGGTCGTGGCCATGAGCGCAGGCGATGCGCACGCGGCGATCGACGCCATGATGCTCGTCGACCGGAAACTGATTCCGCATCAGCATGGAGCGCACCCGGTGCGGGATGGGCCGCCTGCGCGGGTAGTCATCGAAGAGTACCTGACCGGCGAGGAAGCGAGCTTCATCGTCATGGCCGACGGCTCGCACATTCTGCCGCTCGCCTCGTCGCAGGATCACAAGCGGCTCTGCGACGGCGATACCGGGCCCAACACCGGCGGCATGGGTGCCTATTCGCCCGCGCCGGTGGTGACGCCCGCGGTTCATGCGCGCATCATGCGCGAGATCATCGTACCCGCGGTCGACGGCATGGCCGCCGACGGCATTCCATACAGCGGGTTTCTCTACGCCGGGGTGATGATCGACAACGAAGGCAATCCGCGCACGCTTGAGTTCAATTGCCGGCTGGGAGACCCGGAGACGCAGCCGATGATGATGCGGCTCAAGACCGATCTGGTCGAATTGTTGGAACATGCGGTCGAGGGTACGCTCGATCGTATCGACGCCGACTGGGACCGCCGCGCCGCCCTGGGCGTGGTGCTGGCGGCGGCGGGATACCCCGACGCGCCGCGCAAGGGCGACGCGATTTCAGGTCTCGATGTCGCTCGCGACGATTGCAAAATCTTCCATGCCGCGACCGCGCAGGAGGGTGAGCGTATCGTGACCGCGGGCGGACGTGTTCTGTGCGTCACCGCGCTGGGCGAAACGCTGCGACAGGCGCAGCGTACGGCGTACGCCGCGGTGGGCGGCATACACTTCGACGGCATGCAATATCGCAGCGACATTGGCCACCGCGCGCTCGGCGCGCGCAAGAACTGACTCGCGGCACCCCTCCTTAAGACCAAGCATCGGCGAGGCGTCGCGGAACATCATGAACCTTCTTCAAGACCTGCCGCGCGCGCAGCATTACTTCACCGACCTGCAATCGCGCATCGTCGGCCGACTCGAGGCCATCGACGGAGCGGCTTTTCGTCGTGACGAGTGGCAACGAACGGAGGGCGGCAGCGGCACCAGTTGCATCCTCGAAGAGGGCAAGGTGTTCGAGCGCGGCGGCGTCAACTTTTCGCACATCAAGGGCGAACGGCTCCCGCCGTCGGCGAGTGCTGCGCGCCCGCAGCTTGCCGGGCGCTCGTTCGAGGTGATGGGAGTGTCGCTGGTGCTGCACCCACGCAATCCCCATGCGCCCACCGTCCACATGAACCTGCGGCTTTTCGCCGCGCTCCCTTCTGAGCCGGAATCTCAGCCTGTCTGGTGGTTCGGCGGCGGCATGGATCTCACGCCTTATTACGGCTTTGAGGAAGACGCGATCCACTTTCACCGCACCTGTCGCGCCGCGCTAGCGCCGTTCGGCGACGCTTACCATCCCCGGTTCAAGGCCTGGTGCGACGATTATTTTTTCCTCAAGCACCGCGGCGAGCCGCGCGGCATCGGCGGCATTTTTTTCGACGACTTGAACGAGCGTGCATTCGAACATTGCTTCGCGCTGACGCAAAGCGTCGGTGATCATTTCCTCGCCGCCTACGAGCCGATCCTGCGCCGGCGCAAGGACCTGCCCTACACCGAGCGCGAGCGCGACTTCCAGGCGTACCGTCGCGGGCGCTATGTCGAGTTCAACCTGGTCTACGATCGCGGCACGCTCTTCGGTCTTCAATCCAACGGCCGCACCGAAGCCATCCTCATGTCGCTGCCGCCCGTTGTGCGCTGGCGGTATGACTGGCGCCCCGATCCCGGCACTCCGGAGGAAAGGCTCTATGCCGAGTTCCTCACCGCCCGGGACTGGCTGGCATGAGCGCCAGAACCCCGGACGACGACGGGAAGCGAAGCGGCGACGCCCACCTGGTCGAGACGCGCATTGCCTCGGAAGACGTGTTCGAGGGCAAGTTGCTGCATGTCAAGCGCGACACGGTGCGCCTGCCCGATGGAGAAACCGCCACACGCGAGTACATCGACCATCCCGGCGCGGTGATGATCATTCCGCGGCTGCCGGATGGAAAGCTGCTTCTGGAACGGCAGTTCCGGTATCCGTTGGCGCGCATCTTCATCGAGTTTCCCGCCGGAAAGATCGATCCGGGCGAGGACCCTGCCACGACCGCGGCGCGTGAATTGCTCGAGGAGACAGGCTACACCGCCGAGCGCTGGTCCCACATCGGCACTTTGCATCCGTTGATCACCTATTCGACCGAGCGCATCGAAATCTACACGGCCGATGCGCTGACGTTTGTCGGCGCGAAACTGGATGCAGGCGAGTTCGTCGAAATCATTACCGCCACGCTTGAGGAAGCGCTGACGTGGATCGATCGCGGCGAGCTTACCGACGTCAAGACCATGCTCGGCTTGCTGCTGCTCGCGCGCCGGGAAGCGGCCGTTTGAGCGAGAGCATGGCGGGTGCCACTACGCTGCGCCTGCTCATTCGCGGCCGCGTGCAGGGTGTCGGCTTTCGTTACGCCTTTGCCGATGAGGCGCGCGCGCGCAAGCTTCGCGGCTGGGTGCGCAACCGGCGCGACGGTTCCGTCGAGGCGATCGTTGCCGGTCCCGCCGCCGACATCGATGCCATCGTCGCCTGGTCGCGTCGCGGCCCTGCGGCGGCGCAGGTCACGGGAATCGAAACGGCACCTGCGGAAGGCGACTTCGCGAATTTCGAAGTTTCGCCCACCGCTTAAGCCGGTCCCACATCGACGATGAAAATATCTTTCCACGCGGCGTAGCTCGCCGCCGACAGCAGGGGAAACACCGCGATCAGTCCAACACCGTAGAGCAACAGACCCAGCGCGACCAGCACCACGGCAATCGCGGCGAAAAGGAGCAGTGGCGCGAGGTTGAGCGCGAAGGCACGCACGCTGCTTCCAAATGCGTCGGGGAAGGACGCGTCCGCGAGCAGCGCCGCGAAGGGCACGAAGACGACGGGCAGCGAAGCCAGCGCACCGGTGACGACGGTGCCGATCACCGCCAGCGAGGACATGTCACCCCCATCGGAGTCCGGAGCCAGTAGATTGGCGCCAGCGAGAAAATAGGCAGCGAACGCCTCGGCGGCAAAGACCGCTAGCGCGCCGATGACAATCGCCGCCACCGCACCGGGGCGCGCACCGAACGCGGTGAGACAGTATCGAAGCAGCAGCGGCTGCCCCCGATCCAGCGCGGCTGCACCGATTAACATCCCGCATTCAACCAGCGGAACGATGACTTTGGACGCGGCGATACCGATGCCGGGGACAAGTTGCAGGCCCAGGTCCGCGGCGAGCGTGATGAATCCGAGAGCGCACCAGGTAATGGGCGCGAGCTTGAACAGCCGCATCGCCTCTTCGTACCAGGCGAATGCGCGCCGCGCGTTCACGGCGCGCGGCGCGGCTACGACGACGGTGGAGGAGGGCAGGTCCAAAGTGAAAAGCGAAGCCGTGGCGCGTCAGTTGGCACTCTCGCCGAGATACGCCGCGCGAACCTTCGGGTCCGAAAGAAGGTCTTTCGCGGCGCCGGACAGGGTGATCTCGCCGCTTTCCATCACGTAGCCGCGGTCGCTGACTTCGAGCGCGAGCTTCGCATTCTGCTCGATCAACAGAATCGTCACGCCTTCGCTGGCGATCGCCAGCACGGTTTCGAACACCTTTTGCACCATCAGCGGTGCCAGGCCCATCGACGGCTCGTCGAGCAGGAGAAGCTTGGGCCGGGACATCATCGCGCGGCCCATCGCCAGCATCTGCTGCTCGCCTCCGGAGAGCGTTCCCGCGGTTTGCGTGCGCCGCTCCTTCAGCCGGGGAAAGAGCCCGTACACGCGCTCGACGTCGGCCCGAATCGCCGCGCGATCGTTGCGCGTGTAGGCGCCCATGGCGAGATTCTCCTCGATGGAGAGCGCTCCGAAGACGCCGCGTCCTTCGGGAACCATCGACAGGCCGCGGCGGACGAGCACGAATGCCGGCTTGCCGGTGATGTCCTGACCATCGTAGTGGATCGATCCGCTCTTGATCGGCTGCAGGCCGGTGAT
>DASZZK010000124.1:0-4365 GCA_035544975.1 Casimicrobiaceae bacterium
GACCGGGCCGGTCGCGAAAAGCAATAGGCTCGCCATGAAAACCGACCTGCTCCACGCACCGCTTCTCATCCGCTGCTTCATTGACTCCTCCCGAGATATTTTTCTAGACGATCCTGGTCGCCGGCACTTCCTCGCGCCACAATCCCAGCGCCTTTTGCACCGGGCGGTCGGAAAAGCTGAACAGCACCGCGTCGTGGCCGGCGTGATGCGAGACTTCGCACCACGACGGCACCACGAAAACATCGTGCGGCGCCCACTCGAACGTACGGTCGCCAACGACGCTGCGGCCGGTTCCTTCGACGACGCAATACACGGTCCCGTCGGTGGCGCGATACGACACACCTTCGAAACCGGCGGGCAATAACTGGATGAAGGTGCCGATGGTCGGCATCGGATAGCCACCGGTCGCCGGATTCGCATATTGCATCTTCAGCCCATGACAGGGGTGCGGATCTCCGTGGCGGCGAAGCTGCTCCAGCGCCTCGCGGCTGCGCGCATAGGGGTAGCTGAATACCGGCGTGGTGCGCGAGCCGGCAGTGTTCTCGAGCGGCAGCATATTGGCGCCGTAGCGCGCCAGCGCATCGCCTTCGGGGCGGGTCACCGGCTGCACTTCTTCCGGATACCGTTCGGCGAAGCCGGCATCGAAGAACGCCACCAGCGGAATGTCGAGACCGTCGAGCCAGATCACAGGTTCCTTGCCCGGGTTGCCGTGATCGTGAAACGTCCACGACGGCGTGATGATGAAATCCCCCGGATGCATCGTGGTTCGCTCGCCATCGACGGCGGTATACGCGCCTTCGCCTTCGACGACAAAGCGCAAAGCCGATTGTGTGTGGCGGTGACTCGGCGCAACCTCGCCGGGCAGGATCAGCTGCAGGCCCGCGTACAGGCTGTGGGTAATCGACGACGCGCCGCGCAGTCCCGGATTCTCCATCACCAGTACGCGCCGCTCCGCTTCGCGTGCGGTGATGAGACGGCCGGCCTCCATCAGGTACGGGCGCATCTGCTCGTAGCGCCAGAGCGCGGGCACACAGGGCGAGGCAGGGCGTGGCGGGACCAGGTTGCCGATGGCTTCCCACAGGGGAGTCAGGCTGTCCCGGTCGATTCGCTCATAGAACGCCGTGCGTTCGTCGGACACGTCGGGTTGGGCGAATAGCATGATGTCATTCCTCCACGGCAAATCTTATCCGAATCGTTTGTGGCGCTTATCGATCATCCACAAAAATGCCTCCTTGCGCTGCCGAAAAACGGTCGGATCAATCGACCAGGCAGCGGTCGGGCTTCCACCCATAAAGCCATTCGAGGGCGTCATAGAAGCGCTCCGTGGCGCGGCCCTTCCATAAATCATTGCGCACCAGCCGCTCGACTCCCTTTGCGTGATAGATGCGCCCCATCTCGCGCGTCATCAGCAGCACGCGCGCGGTCCGTGTGACGCGTGAGCGCTGGTAACGCTCGAACGCCGCGGCAAGATCGCCGTTGCTTGCGCGCACGGCTTCGCCCAGCGTTACGCTGTCCTCGAGGGCCATGCACGCCCCCTGCGCGAGGTATTGCAGCATCGGGTGCGCCGCGTCGCCTAGAAGCGTCGCGCGGCCGAAGGTCCATTGCGCGATCGGCTCGCGATCGGCAGTCGCCCATCGCTTCCAGCTCTTGGGCAGCGAGAGCAGCTGGCGCGCCCGCGGCACGATGCCGGTGAAATAGGACAGCACTTCTTCCTGGCTGCCCTCGGTGATGCTCCAGGTCTCGGTCTGACGACTGTGAAAGGTGACGACGACGTTGTACTGCGCTCCGCCGCGCAGCGGGTAGTGCACCAGATGACAACTGGGGCCGCACCACACCACCGGGGCGTTCTGCTTCAGATCGTCCGGAAATTCCGCTTCGTCGACCACGGCGCGGTAGACGACATGGCCGGATACTCGCGCGTTGTCGCCGACGTATTGTTGGCGCACGGTCGACTTGCCGCCATCGCATCCGATGACCGCGTCGGCCTCGAACGAGCGCCCGCGCTGGTCGATGACGGCCACCCGGTCGGCGGTCTGCTCGATCCGCTCGACGCGGGTAGAAGTTTCGAGCCCGATCCGGCCATTCTCATGCACGCCTTCCAGCAGCGACAGATGGATGTCGGCGCGATGGATGACGGCGTACGGATTGCCGAAGCGCGCGCGGAAAGCGTCGCCTAGGGGCACGTTCGCGATCTCGCTGCCGTCGACCGCGTCGAGCAGCATCAGGCGCTCGGTGTAGACCGCGCGACGGCGGGCGCGCTCGCCGATGCCCAAGGCATCGAACGCCGAAAAGGCGTTCGGGCCGAGCTGGACGCCGGCGCCGATCTCGCCCAGCTCCTGCGCCTGCTCGAGCACCGTGACACGCACGCCGGCTTTCGCGAGCGCGAGCGCCGCTGCCAGGCCGCCGATACCGCCGCCGCATACCACGACCGACGGTGTAGAGGGCGAAGCGCGGGCGAGAGCATTCAAGGGAGCATCCGGTCGGGGTCGATGGTGCTGCTTCGGAGATGGAAGCGCGCTTCACGCCAGCATCTCACAATCAGAGACGGCAGCAAAGTCGGCCCAATGGGTGCCCTTTTTTCGAGCCGCCATGGTCGCGCCAGAAGTCTGGTTCAAGGCATTAGATTACTAGAATGTCCGCAATCGTCACTTGAAGCGTATTGACTTCGGAGCGCGACGCAAATGGAGAAATTATTGATCGAGCGCATGCGCATTCGCGAGGTCATCGAAAACTGGTTGCTATGGCGCGACTCGGGAGATTGGGAGCGCTTCCGCACCGTCTGGCATCCGGAGGGGCGCATGATGGCAACGTGGTTCCAAGGACCCGCCGAGCGCTTCATCGAAGTAAGCCGCGAAGGCTGGAACAAAGGCGTCAGCATCCTGCACTTTCTCGGCGGCTCGTCGATCGATATCGCCGAGGCGCGTGCGATTGCGCAGACCAAGATGACCATTTCGCAGCGGGCCGAGGTGGACGGCGTCGCCTGCGACGTGCTGTGCACGGGTCGCTTCTACGATTTTTTCGAGAAGCGGGACGAGCGCTGGGCGATCGTGCTGCGCCAGCCGATCTATGAGAAGGACCGCATCGACCCCATCGATCCGGGTGCGACGCTCAAGCTCGACGCGGCGCTCCTTGCCGAGTTTCCTGAAGGCTACCGTCATCTCGCGTATGCGCAGACAAGAATAGGCTTCACCGTCAAGCGCGACATGCCGATGCTGAAAGGTTCCGCAGTGAAGCAGCTCTACGACGACGGTGCGGCCTGGCTTGCCGGCAAGCCACTGAGCCGGTAATCGGCGTGGACTAAAGTGCCGCTAATCGACGTGAACTGTGGCCGATGATCGGCGCGGCTTCTCGCGCCGCGACGCAAATGAAAGAGACGCGCATGGAACTTTTCAGCGAAGACAATTCAACGCAGGTTGTGCAGCAACGTAATGCCGCGTGCAAAGATCCGCGTACGCGTCGAATACTCGACGTGATCACCGCCCACCTGCACGCGATCGTGCGCGAGCTCGAGCCGACCCGCGCCGAGTGGGAACAGGCGATTGCGTTCCTCACCCGCACCGGGCAGATGTGCTCGGACAAGCGTCAGGAGTTCATCCTTCTTTCCGACACGCTCGGCGTCTCGATGCTGGTCGACGCGATCAATCACCGGCGCGAAGGCGGCGGCACGGAGAGCACCGTGCTAGGGCCGTTTTACGTTCCAGGTGCGCAGCGGATGCCGCTCGGCGCGTCGATCTCGAAAGACGGCAAGGGTGAGCCGATGCTGGTCGCGGGACGCGTGCTCGACCGCGCCGGCCGGCCCATCGCCGACGCGACGCTGGACGTTTGGCAGGCTGCGCCGAGCGGCTTTTACGACACGCAGGATCCGCAGCAGCCGGCGTTCAACCTGCGGGGAGTGTTCGCCACAGGAGCCGATGGCCGCTATCGGTTCACGACGGTCAAGCCTTCGTCGTATCCGATTCCCGACGACGGGCCCGTCGGTGAAATGTTGAAAGGCGCAGGACGGCATCCGTACCGGCCGGCGCACATTCACTTCATCGTCACGGCGCCGGGCTTCCGTCCGATCGTCACGCACCTGTTCATGGCCGGCGACCGCTATCTCGATTCCGACGCCGTCTTTGGCGTGAAAGAGAGCCTGGTCGTGACGCCGTCCCGCATCGACGACGCGGAGCGTGCGCGCGCCGCCGGCGTGACGACACCGTTTTGGGAAATCGCCTTTGATTTTGTTCTCGCGGGCAACTGAGAGGCCTTGCCTTCTGCCCGTACTTCCACGTCATGATCCCCACTTCGCTGCAGAACGAGCGTCGGCATCCTTTGAAAATCTGGGTGGGCCCGGCTGGACTCGAACCAGCGACCAAAGGATTATGA
>DASZZK010000125.1:0-2415 GCA_035544975.1 Casimicrobiaceae bacterium
TGCGCCTTCGCGGTCTGCGACTTGGCGCCCTCGGCGGCTGGACCGGGCGGCGCGCTCGGCGTATTGACGGGATTCGATGCCATCGCGCTACTATAGACCGAAGCGGCGGCATGCGACAGCGTTGCCCTGCTGGCTCGCGTACCGTCACCGCGACCGAAAGGCATCCTTGCGCACGTGTCGATGACCACGTTTCACGCCGTACTCGCCGACATCACGACCGTCGAGGTCGATGCGATCGTCAACGCGGCCAACAACACGCTGCTCGGAGGCGGTGGTGTCGACGGCGCGATCCACCGTGCGGCAGGGCCCGATTTGCTCGCGGAATGCATGCGCCTCGGCGGGTGCGACACCGGCGATGCGAAGATCACCGGCGGCTACCGCCTTCCCGCAGCGCATGTCATTCACACCGTCGGGCCGGTATGGCGTGGCGGCGCTCACGGCGAGCCGGAACTGCTGGCGCGCTGCTACCGCCGTTGCCTCGAGCTCGCCGTCGCGCACCGGCTTCACTCGATCGCGTTTCCGGCGATCAGTTGCGGAGCGTATGGTTATCCGCTGCGGCTCGCGGTTCCGATCGCGGTTCAAACCGTGCGCGCCTTCGATGCGCTCGATGCGCTCGATCGCGTCGTTTTCGCGTGTGTCAGTCGCGAGGTGCGCGAGGCGTACGAGGCGGCTCTCGGCGAGCCGCAATAGAACCCTATTCTGCGTCGACGCCTTCTTCCACTGGCTCCGCTGGCGACTCCGGAACTTGGAACACCTCGCGCAGATAAGCGACGTACGAGGGATCGTAATCCATCGCTTTCGACGGCTCGTCGCTGATCTTGGCCACGGGTTGCCCGTTGCACCGGGTCATCTTGATGACGATCTGAATCGGCTGGTAGCCGAGGTCATTGGTCAAATTAGTGCCGATGCCGAAGGCGGTCTGACTGCGCCCCCTGAAATACTCGAACAGCCGAACCGCCAGCGGCACGTTGAGCGCATCCGAAAACACCATGGTCTTGGTTCTCGGGTCGATACGCATTTTGGCGTAGTGCGCGATCAGCTTCTCGCCCCATTCGAAAGGATCGCCCGAGTCATGGCGCACGCCGTCGAACAGCTTGCAAAAGAACAGATCGAAGTCGCGCAGGAACGCTTCCATTCCACACACGTCGGACAGCGCGATACCGAGATCGCCCCGATACTCGCGCGCCCAGGTGTTGAACGCGAAGACCTGCGAATCGCGCAACCTCGGCCCGACCGCCTGACATGCCTGCAGGTACTCGTGCGCCATCGTACCCAGCGGGGTGAGCCCGTGCTCCAGCGCGAAGTAGACGTTGCTCGTGCCGACGAACTTCGCGCCGATGCCTTTCTTGAGCGCGAGAATCACTTCCTTCTGCCAGTCTCCGGAAAAACGCCGCCGCGTGCCGTAGTCGGCGACCCGAAACTCCGGGTCGGAGACCGCGTTGATTTGCTCGATCTTTGCGGCCAGACGCCGGCGCCCCTCGGCGAAGTCCGGTCGCGGCCGCGTATTGCGAAAGTAAACCTCGCTGACGATCGCCAGCACCGGAACCTCGAACAGTATGGTGTGCAGCCAGGGTCCGATGATCGCGATCTCGATTTCGTTGGGCGACGCCGCGGAGCGCCTGACGTCGACGAAGCGATCCTGCAGATGAAACAAGCCGAGCAGATCGACGAAGTCGCTCTTGAGAAAGCGCCAGCCGCGCAGATATTCGAGCTCGCGTCGCACAAAGCGCAAGCCGCAGAGACCGGCAAGCTCGCGCTCGATCTCGGCGATATGAGGCGTCAGGTCTACGCCCGGCGTGCGGCATTTGAACCGGTACTCGACCTGCGCTTCCGGGAAATGATGCAGCACGACCTGCATCATGGTGAACTTGTAGAGGTCGGTGTCGAGCAGCGAATTAATGATCATTCGAATGTCACGGGTGCGATGCTCCGTCGGCCGAAGGGACGCTCATGTTACCCGGACAGGACGGCTCCCTGCCACCCGAGGGCCGGCCCACGGAACTCACGGCCCGCGCCCGGTAGCAATCAAGGGCACGGTACGGGTAACATCGCCCCTACAAACCAGGAGCCGCCCCATGCTAGTGAACTGCGTCGCGTATCAGGAGGGCACCAAGCTCAGCGACATTCCGAAGGAAGCCATCAGCGATTATGTCAAACGCCCCGATTGCTTTGTCTGGGTCGCCCTCAAGGATCCCACGCAGGCCGAGCTCGAGGAAATGCGCGACGAGTTCGGCTTGCACGAGCTGGCCGTTGAAGACGCTCGCCATGGCCACCAGCGGCCGAAGATCGAAGAGTACGGGAACTCATTGTTCGCCGTGCTGCAGACGATCGAGATCAAGGAAGATGAGCTTCAAGTCGGCGAGGTCGACGTCTTCGTCGGCCCGAACTACATCCTCTCGGTTCGTTTGCACAGCG
>DASZZK010000126.1:0-3573 GCA_035544975.1 Casimicrobiaceae bacterium
ACGGTGCCATTTTTGTACAGTGGCAAACCGCCGGGATCGGCTGAGAATCCGAGCGGGGAGCGTTTCGGGCCGATGGTTCCCGCTCCGGTTTGCAGATTCACGTCGGAGCAGGAAAGCTGACTGAATTGCACACCAAAGAGCGGCCCGCCGGGTTGCTGGTTTTCGCGCGGGTTGAAATGCTCTTGCACAATCTGGCTCGCTGTACGGGTGGAGAACGCGTTACCCTCAGAGGAAAGATAAGCGCCAGTAATCGCCTTGGCGATGGCCGCCAGCTGCGAGGGCAGGATCGAAATGCCTTCGAGGCCGCCGACGGCGCCGCGCCCGCCTTTGATCGTAAATGTCGCCGCCGCGCCGTTCATCTTGAATACGCCCAGCACATTGCCGACGCGATCGACGACCGCGATCGTCGCTTTGGCGCCGCGCGCTTGCGCTTCCGCGACCGCTTGCGCGATGACCTGCTGCACATCGGCGACCGTCAGCGAATTGGGACTTGCCGCTTCACAGCCGCCACTGCATCCATCGCCTCCGCCGGCACCGCCGCCACACCCGGCAAGCAGGGAGGCGCTCATGACAAGCCATGCGATTACCCGTGCTGACGCGCGAAGTGCGCTCATTGCAGCTTTCGCGCCGCCGCAAACACCGCGACGGCGGACGCGTCGGGCCTCATGCCGGCATGCCCGGCAAACGGCGGATGGTTGGGAAGGTGGAATCCGTGGCACGCGATGCAGGTGGAAACGACCTTGCCTGGCGCCGGCTTGTTGCCGGCGTGGCATGCCCGGCAGTCGACGATGGCGGGAATCGCGATATCGGCGCTCGAACGCGACCTTTCCACTGAATGGCAATCAGCGCATTTGTTGGTGCGGTGCTTGACGTGGTCGAAGCGAGCCTTCGGCATCCACTTGGACGCGACGTGGACCGGAACAACTCCCCAAGCGATCTCCTTGCCAGACTCGCCTTGAATCACGGCTTTGGTGACCTCGTGACAAACGATGCAAACGCGCGCTTCGAAAAGGTCCTCGGAAACCTGTTGCGCCTTGAATTTCGCCCAGGTCAGTGCGCGCTGCCGTTGTTGTTCGGTGATCGCTCCGCTGCCCAGCCTCGGAAGGCCGCGCCGGATCTCGCCTATATCGACGACATCCACGGGAATATTGTTCAAGGCGATGTTTGCATAGAACTCCTGCATGGTCAACATGACATTATCGACCGAACCATGCGGGACTTGCCGCGTCGTGACTGCGGGCTCGAATTCGAGCGTATGGCACTCGAGGCACGCTGTATTCATGGCGACCGGCTCGAAACCCTTGCCGCTGGCATCCGGAATGTGGCAGCTGCGACACTCGAGCGTCTTGCGTCCCTTCGGCCCGCGAACGCTGGTCTTCAGATGCTCCTCGTGCGGAAATTTCAAATTCGATCGCTCGACGAGCTTGGCCTTGTCGATCTGCGAGACACGCGCCACGTCGTCGCGGTTCGGCCCCCGCCACAGCGTCAGCTTGAACGGCGGGTGGTTCATCGCGAAGTCGGTCGCATTGGCCAGGCTCGTATCGGCTTGGAACCGCTTGAGGTCGCCGTGGCACGTCACGCACAAATCCGGATCGCGCCGAACCAAAGCGTCCGCACCCTTATGGTCGGCGTGGCAGTTCGCGCAGCGCGTTCCGCCAAAGAGCTTCGACTGCAGCGCGACCGTCTGCACATGGCCGGGGGTCTTGACGTGGCAATCGATGCAGACGTGATCGCGCACGTGCACGAACGGCGTCTCGTGACAGGTGGCGCATTGATGCCCGAACGCCTGATGGCCGGCCGAAAGCGGGCCCGGGTTCCATGACTGGTCGGGCGTAACGGGCAGCTTTGCCGTTGCCTGCCGAAGTTGAGGAAGCAGCGCGTTGATGATCGGCGCGGCGAGGAAGACCAGGCCGAGAACGATCGCCAGCATCCACGCCGGGCCACGCTTCGACAGCACGGTAGCCTCGAGCGTGGTGCGCGACTTGGCCCGTATTTCGGCGAGGTCGTCGGGTAGCGGGCGCACAAGCTCGATCGCCAGCGCCAAGTCGCACCCGGGGGGAGGCGGCTCCACGGTCATTTCGTAGGGACCGAGCGCAATGTGCACCCGCGGTGTCAGCCGGGCTTCGCGCTCGGGGCCGCCATCGACCGCCAACTCCGCTTCCGGCGCGTGAATGAAAATGCTGTCGCCCTGGCGATAGATCGCCGCGTGGAAAAGCGCGACTCGCGGGTCCGGTAAATGAATTTCGCATTGCGTGCCGCGGCCGAGACGAATCATTTCGCCTTCGACGATGCGCTCGGCGCGGACCGGCTGTCCCTTGCGGTTGCGGGTAACGCTGATGACCAGAATGCGCATCGGCTACCAGTAGAAAAATACCGAAACAATGTGAATGATCAACGTGACCAGCAGCGCGATCGACAGCGGGACATGGATATACAGCCATACGTCGAGCCACGATTTGAGCTGGACGTCACGGCGCGCTCGCGCGACGAGCTCCTGCTTCTTGAGCAGCAGCATGTAGAGTTGATGGTTGGTCTTCGCCTGCTCGCCGGCCAGCTTGCGGCCGATGATCTGCACGCCGTTCGATGCTGCGGTGGTCGGACAATTCGGGTCGCGCCCGCGCAGCTGCTGGAACCACGGTCCGCCGATTCTGGTGCCTTGCGCCGACGCGAGCACCAGGCGGTTGATGCTGTCGGGCAGCGACAGCGCAAGCTGGCGCGACTGGCGGTCGAGATCGGCGATGCGAATGAGCAGCATCTGCAAGGTATCGTCGCCCAGATTGTCGGTCATCACCCGCGGGAAGCGCAGGTAAGCGTACACGCCGTAAAACCCGCTGAAAATCACCACCAGCATCAACACGTACGCCAGCGTGTGCACGTTCCAGCCGAACTTGAATGCCGCGTGCAGCGTGGCGATGACGATCAGCGCAGTCCCGAAGTAGCAGTGCGCCGAGAGCCAGCCCTGCACCATTCCGGCGTTCGACGCATAGCGACGCTTACGTACGCCGAACCAGATCAGCCAGAAGATGAGCAACGCGCCGACCGTGCCCAGGGTATAGCCGAGCCAGGTCCCTCCGTAACGGCCGTTGGGTGGCCGATCCCAGACGTACGCCGCGATCGCGACGACAACGGCGGCCGTCGCGATCTTGAGATAGCGATAACGCGCGTACGCCAGGATCGACTGGTGCGCCAACGATACGGCTCCCCGGTTCACCGCGGCGTAGAGCGCGACGATTGCGCGCCTGCTGCGCCTTTGGCGCGGACTCCACACCTGCCCGCGCCCTTTGGCGCGTTCGGTCAGCGTAGAGTTTATAGACCGCGCCGAGTTTTGTAACCTGCGCCTTTTCAAGCACGGTTGCGCTGTCGCCGCAGGGTTCGAGCAACGCCTTTAGTCTGCTGCGCCGGTATAATGCGCGCTCTCCGCGACGCAGGGCTCGCGCCCGCGCATCCCCGATCGCCCGGCCGAATCTTTCAATGCTGCTCTTCTGGTGCATCGCCACACTGCTGGTCGCATTGACGCTCGGCATGCTGCTGTGGCCGTTGTTGCGCGCGCGCCACGTCGCCGTCGCGCCGGAC
>DASZZK010000127.1:0-1809 GCA_035544975.1 Casimicrobiaceae bacterium
ATTCGCTGAATCGTTTCGTCCTCACAGTGCCGGCGCTCGATGAAGCCGAGCGCTTTTACACAGAGTTCGGCCTGGACGTACGGCGCAGCAGCGACCGCGTCGACCTGTACACCTTCGGCCATCCGCACTGCTGGGGAACGATTCGCGAAGCGCCGGGCCGGAAGAAGCTCCAATACCTGAGCTTCGGCGTGTACGAGCAGGATCTCGAGCCCTTGCTGCAGGAGCTCGATCGGATGCAGATCGCGCGGGTGCCGGCGCATCCGCTTTCGGACAACACCGGCGTCTGGCTGCGCGATCCCGACGGCAACCTGGTGCAGATTGTCGCGGCGGACAAAGTTTCGCCGGATGGGCCTGCGCTCCAGGCGCCGCCGCCGCCGCATCCCGCCGGCCGCGGCGCCGCGCCAAGCCGCTCGGCGGCGGGCAGGGTTCGTCCGCGCTGCCTCTCGCATGTGCTCCTCTTCAGCTCGGACGTGCCGCGTTCGGTGCGATTCTATGGCGAGGCCCTGGGATTGCGCCTATCGGATCATTGCGGCGAGCTCATCGCTTTCATGCACGGAGCGCACGCCAGCGATCACCACATGCTGGCGTTCGTGAAATCCGACGGGCCCGGGTACCACCATTCGAGCTGGCATGTCTCGAGCATCGACGACGTTGGCATCGGCAGGGAGCACATGGCCGCCTGCGGCTATGTCCGGGGGTGGGGCGTCGGCCGGCACGTGATAGGGTCGAACTATTTCGCCTATATAGAGGACCCGTGGGGTAGCTTCGCCGAATTCTCCTACGACATCGACTTCATTCCGGCGGACGTCGAATGGAAGCCCGGCGATTATCCACCGGAGGATTCGTTCTACGTGTGGGGACCGCAGCCGCCCGACTACTTTACCGTGAATCACGAGATCGCCGGCTAGACTCAGCACGAACGAAAGGTTCCGCAAAGACCCGCTAGAACACGCCAAGGTGCTGCGTAATCAGCGCCTGATCGTGGCGCACTTCGTCGACGCTTCCGACGAACGCGACGCGCCCGGTGTTCAGCATGACTACCTCGTCGGCGAGAGCGAGCGCCAGTTTCACGTTCTGTTCGACCAGCACGATCGACTGTCCCTCCTGCTTCAGACGCGCTATGGTGCGGCCGACTTCGGCGACGATCCGCGGCGCCAGACCCTCCGAGGGCTCGTCCATGAGCAGCACGCGCGGGTTGCCCATCAACGCGCGCCCGATCGCGAGCATCTGCTGTTCTCCCCCCGAGAGCGAGCCTGCGTGTTGCTGCTGCCGCTCGCGCAGGGACGGAAAGAGCTCGAGCACGCGCTCGAGCGTCCAGTGCGCCGCGGTGCTATTGCGCGACTTTCGTGCCACGACCAGATTCTCGCGCACCGTCAGCGTCGGGAAGACGCGCCGCCCCTGCGGCACCAGGCCCATCCCTTTGCGCGAGATCGCTTCGGGAGACAGTTGCGAAATGGCTTCGCCGAACAATCGGATCTCACCGGCGCGCGGAGGAATGAAGCCGATAATCGCATTCATGCAGGTGGTCTTGCCGGCGCCGTTGCGACCGAGCAGGGCCAGCACGCGTCCGGCGTTGAGCTTGAACGACACGGCGTGCAAGACATGGCTGTCGCCATAGAATGCGTCGATGCCCGAGAGTGAGAGCGCCTCGGTCGCCATGTCAGTCGCCGACGCTGCGTTTTTCATGTGCGCTTCAGTTGCCAACTGAGGACCCAACTGAGTCGCCAAGTAACCAACTTAGTTCCCAAAATAAACTTCGCGCGTTTTCGGGTCGGCGACCACTTCGCTGCGCGTTCCCTCGACGATCAC
>DASZZK010000128.1:0-2515 GCA_035544975.1 Casimicrobiaceae bacterium
CTCGGCGCATCGTCCGACACCGCACGCGCCAGTGAAGCGCAGAAGCTGCTCAACTACGGGTTCCAGTTCTACGATACGGTCCAGCTCTATCAGAACGGCGCGCAGGTCAGTTCGCTCAAGGTGTGGAAGGGCGCGGCCGACTCGGTGCCCGCGGGCTTCATCGCCGACCAGTATGTGACGCTGCCGAAGGGCCAGGCGCAGCAGCTGAAGCTCACGCTGGAGGCCGTCGAGCCGCTGCTCGCTCCCATCGCACGAGGACAACGCGTCGGCATCGTCAAGGTCACTCTCGACGCCAAGCCTGTTGGCGAGTATCCGCTGGTTGCATTGGCGGAGATTCCCCTCGCGAGCCTGTTCGGTCGCGCATGGGACACCGTCCGTTTGTGGTTCAAGTGAGAGATCGGGCACGCGGCGCTCGTCACACTCCGAGACATGCCTCATGACCGTGTATCTCAATGGCCGCTTTCTGCCGCTTGACGACGCGAAAATTTCCGTGCTCGATCGCGGCTTCATCTATGGCGACGGCGTGTATGAAGTGATCCCCGTCTATCAGCGGCAGCCGTATCGCCTGCGACAGCATCTAGCCCGCCTGCAGCGAAGCCTGGACGGGATCAGGCTCGCCAATCCGCACACCGACGCCGAATGGGAATCGATCATCCGCGAGCTTGTCGCGCGGACTCCCTTCGACGACCAGGGCGTTTATTTTCAGGTGACTCGCGGCGTTGCCAAGCGCGATCATTCCTTTCCCTCGGGCGTCGCGCCGACAGTCTTCATGATGAGCAATCCGCTGCCGCTGCCGACCGCGGAGCAGGTCCAACGCGGCGTCGCGGTCGTCACCGCGACGGACGAACGATGGCTGCATTGCGATCTCAAGACGATTTCGCTTCTGGGCAATGTGCTGGCGCGGCAGCGTGCGACCGACGCCGGCGCGGCCGAGGCGGTACTCTTTCGCAACGGCTTCCTGACCGAGGCTTCGGCGTCGAACGTTTTCATCGTGCAGGACGGCCTCATCCTCGCTCCGCCCAAGGACAACCAGATCCTGCCGGGCATTACTTACGACGCGGCGCTCGAGGTGGCGCGCGGTGGCGGGCTCTCGGTGGGGGTCCGCCCGATATCCCGGGAAGAGGCGCTCGGGGCGGACGAAATGTGGCTATCGTCGTCGACCAAAGAAGTGCTCGCCGTCACCACCGTCGACGGGAATTCCTTTGCCGGAGGCTCGCCGGGGCCGGTGTTTCGAAAGATGTATGAGCTCTTTCAGGCAAGCAAGCCCCGGAACGATCAATAGAATTTGCCTGGGCGCTGCCGGCCGTGCCCGTGGGATCCTGTCTATTGCGGTCGCGTCGGCGGAAGTCCTACAAACCGATCTTGCCGCAATCAGGCCGGACCCGAGTAGAATTCCCAATAGCGCCTGCTTCCCGTTCGCACGTTCAATGGGTATGAAAGAGCCGCTCTCCAAAATCGTCGAAAGCCGCTACGGCGGTCGCAATATTCCCGTGGCGCTGGTGTTGCCCGACGGGGGCCGCGTTGCGCTCTCGGCGACGCCGGAGGTGGACGTCTACGCCCGCACCTGGAACGGACTCCGCGCACTCGCATCGCCCGAGCTTGGCAAGCTCGCCCGCGCATACGTCCATAACGACATCGATTTCTCGGGCGGCGCGCGACGCGTCCTCGCCATCGCCGAGGCGCTGGTCGGATCGGTGACGCATGGCCGCGACGCGGTGCGCGCTCGCGTCCGCGCGTGGTGGCATCAGCACCGCACCAACAAGACCAACATCCAGCATCACTACGACGTCTCGAATCCGTTCTACCGTCTCTGGCTCGACGAGCGCATGGTGTATTCATGCGCGTACTTCAAGACCGACGCCGATACGCTCGACCAGGCGCAGGCGCAAAAGCTCGATCTCATCTGCCGCAAGCTCCGCTTGCAGCCCGGCGATGAATTCCTGGATATCGGATGCGGTTGGGGAGGGTTGATCTTCTGGGCCGCAGAGAACTACCGGGTCAACGCTACCGGCATTACGCTATCACAAAATCAATACGACTACGTCAGCGCCAAGATCTCGGAGCTCGACCTGACCGGCCGCGTGCGCGTGCAACTGCTCGATTACGAGGATCTGCCGGCCGACGCCGCGTACGACAAGATCGCCAGCATCGGCATGTTCGAGCACGTGGGCGCGCATAATTTCCCGCGCTACTTCGGCAAAATTTATCGGGCTCTCAAGCCCGGAGGATGGGTTCTCAACCACGGCATCACCCTGAATCAGCTCGGCGCGGAAAGCCTGGGCAGCGGCATCGGCGATTTCGTGGAGGAATACGTCTTTCCCGGCGGTCAGCTCGTGCACGTTTCGCGAGTTGTCGAGGGACTGGCCTCGGAAGGCCTGGAAGTCATCGACGCGGAGGCCTTGCGCGAGCATTACGCCCGCACCCTTTGGCACTGGGTCGATAGGCTGGAGGCCAACGCCGACGCCGCCCGCCGCGAAGTCGGCGAGGAAAAATTCCGCGTCTGGCGGATCTACCT
>DASZZK010000129.1:0-3712 GCA_035544975.1 Casimicrobiaceae bacterium
CGCCGCCGCGCCGCTTATCGGCCGCGGTGATCTCGCGGATCAAGATCATGGCCATGCTCGATATCGCCGAGCGCAGGCTGCCGCAGGACGGACGGATCCGATTGCGCGTCCAGGGCAAGGAAATCGACCTACGCGTATCCACGGTGCCGACGATGCACGGCGAATCGGTGGTGATGCGAATTCTAGACAAAGGCGGCGTCGCGCTCGATTTCAAGCGTCTCGGTTTCGAGGACGACACGCTCAAGGGCTTCCTCGACGTGCTGATGGAGCCCCACGGCATTTTGCTCGTCACCGGGCCGACGGGCAGCGGCAAGACAACGACGCTCTACACTGCGCTCGACCGCCTGAACAAACCCGACGTCAAGATTCTCACCGTCGAGGACCCGGTCGAGTACCAGATGCCGGGCATCAACCAGATCCAGGTCAAGCCGCAGATCGATCTCACCTTCGCCAACGCGCTGCGCTCCATCGTCCGCCAGGACCCGGACGTGATCATGATCGGCGAGATTCGCGATCTGGAAACCGCGCAGATCGCCGTCCAGTCGGCGCTCACCGGTCACCTGGTGCTATCGACCTTGCACACCAACGATGCCGCGAGCACCGTCAACCGTCTGCTGGACATGGGGGTCGAAGATTATCTGCTCACATCGACGGTGATCGGGATCCTCGCGCAGCGCTTGGTGCGAACGCTCTGTCCCCTCTGCAAGGAGGCCTACACCGCTCTGCCGGAAGTCGTCGACGAGCTCGGCTTGCGCAAATTCGCGGCGACGGCCGAAGTGACCCTCTACCACGCCAAAGGTTGCAAGGAGTGCGGCCAGACCGGCTATATCGGGCGAGTGAGCATCATCGAAATGCTGCCGATGAGCGATCACCTGCGCACGCAGGTCATGCGTCACGCGACGTCGACCGAGCTTCGCGCCGAGGCGATCAAGGAAGGCATGGTGACGATGTACGAAGACGGCATGAAGAAGGCGATGAACGGGGTCACCACCTTCGAGGAAGTTCTCCGCGTCACGCGCGAGAACTAAAGGCGCGCGCTCGAGAATGGCGCTTTTCCGATACCGCGCGGTGAACGCCGCGGGCGATGTCGCCGCCGGCGAGCTCGACGCGGCGAACGAAGCCGAGATCGTCGATCGTCTGCGCGATCAGGGCCTGATGCCGATGAAGGTCGAGGCGGCGCTCGCCGGCAAGGCGGTGAGCGCCGCGGGACCGGCCTCGCGTCGCCCGCGCTGGTTCGAGTCGCGCACCGTCACTCGCGACCAGGTGCTGGGAATCACGCGCGAGCTGGCGACGCTGCTTCGCGCCGGGCTTCCTCTCGACCGCGCGCTGGAGATTCTGATCGGGCTTGCGCCGACCATGCCGGTGGCGCAACTGCTGCAGACCGTGCGCGACGAGGTGCGAGGCGGCAAGTCGCTGTCGCAGGCGATCGACATGCACCGCGCGGTGTTTTCGCGCTTTTATGTGAACATCGTTCGCGCCGGCGAGGCGGGTGGCGCGCTGGGCGTGGTGTTGACACGGCTCGCCGACACGATGGAGCGCAACAAGGAGTTGCGCGAGAGCGTCAAGTCGGCGTTGATCTATCCGACTATCCTGATCGCCGTCGCGGTGACATCGGTGATGGTACTGCTGGGTTTTGTCGTACCACAGTTTCAGCAGACCTTCGCGCAGGCCGGCAAGGCACTTCCGCTGCCGACCGAGATCGTGATCTTTCTCGGAACCGGCTTGCGCAAGTATTGGTGGCTGCTGCTGATCATCATCTTCGCAACGGTGTGGATTACGCGCCGGCGCTTGCGCTCGCCCGAGGTGCGGTTTCGCTGGGACGGCCGCCTGCTGCGCGCGCCGCTGCTCGGCGACTTGCTGGCCAAGGTCGAAGTCGCGCGTTTTGCGCGAACGCTCGCGACCCTGCTCGGCAACGGCGTGACACTGCTCGCGGGGCTGTCGATCACCAAGGAAACGATGACCAACTCGGTGCTCGCGCAGGCGCTCGATGGCGTCGTCACGCGCTTGCGCGAGGGCAAGGGCTTCGGCGTGCCGCTGGCCGAGACGGGTGTCTACCCGAGACTTGCGACACAGCTGATTCTGGTCGGCGAGGAATCCGGCCGGCTCGAGGAGATGCTCAACCGCGTCGCCGAGGTCTACGACCGCGAGGTGCAAGTCGCGGTGAAGCGTTTTCTCGCGGTGCTCGAGCCGGCGTTGATCCTCGGCCTCGCGGTGCTCATCGGCGGAATCGTGTTCTCTATTCTCCTCGGTGTCATGGGTATGAGCGAACTTGTCGTCTGATGAGCCATCTAAACCATCCGGCCTCTCATGGCCGGGGGAGAGTGTGATCATGCAAAATTATTCGCGGCGGTTCGTCCCACGACGGCCCGTTTCCAGGAGCATCGCCGGGTTTCGCGGCATGACCCTGATCGAAATTCTGGTCGTCCTGACCCTGATCGGCATTGTCATGGGCATCGTCGGCGGCAATTACCTGGGTCAGGGAGAAAAGGCCAAGCAGAAGGCGGCCAAGATCGAGATCGAGCAGATCGGTCAGACGCTGGACATGTTCAAACTCGAAGTTGGACGCTATCCAACCACGCAGGAAGGATTGCAGGCGCTGATCACGGCGCCCACGGGCGTGACCAACTGGAACGGTCCCTATTGGAAAAAGAGTACGCTGCCGAAGGACCCGTGGGCCAATGAGTACAAGTACGCGTCGCCCGGCCAGCACGGCGCCTACGACGTGTGGTCCTACGGCGCCGACGGCAAGGAAGGCGGCGAGGGAACAGACAAGGACATCACGAGCTGGCAATGAAGCCGCTGCGAGCGATGCCTGGCCAGCATCGTGGCGTCACGCTGCTCGAGCTCTTGATCGTGCTCACCTTGATGGCGCTGATCGCGGCGATGGTGCTGCCGATGTTCAGCAGTGGGGTCTCCGGTACCGACTTGAAGACCGCGGCGCGCGATGTCGCCGCCGGGTTGCGACTGGCACGGGACCGGGCCATAGCGCAGCGTACCGAATCCTTGCTCGAGCTCAACCTCGAGGCACGCACGTTTCGAGTGTCGCCGGACGAACGCTCGCATCGCCTGCCCGAGAAGCTCGACCTCAAGCTCTACACTGCGCAGCGCGACCTGTTGAATGACAAAGTCGGCGCCATCCGCTTTTTCCCCGATGGCGGCTCGAACGGCGGGCGCATTACCCTCGCCGCGGGTGAGCGCAAGTACGATGTCGACGTCGACTGGTTGACCGGCAGGGTTGCGATCCTCGAATGAGAACGAATCAGCGCGGATTCTCGCTGCTGGAAGTGCTGGCGGCATTTGTCATTCTTGCGCTCGTCGGTACGGCGCTGTTCCGCTTGTTCTCGGGCGCGTTGGGCAACGCAACGCTCGCCGACGAATACAGTCGCGCGACGCTTTATGCGGAAAGCAGGCTCGCCGCAGTCAGCGTCGAGGCGCCACTCAAGGAAAGCACGCTGCAGGGCAACTCCGACGATGGGCGCTACGCTTGGACCACGGTGATCGCGCCGTACACGACTCCCGGCTCAACCGCAGATCTCGAGAGTGCGGCAACCGCAATGCCTGTGCGCCTGTGGAAGCTTGCGGCGACCGTGACCTGGCCGGGCACTCCCGGCAGCGAACGCTCCGTCGCGCTATCTACCGTGCGCATCGCGGTCAAGGAATGAAGCGTGGCTACTGACGTTACAGTCGCGCGCTGCGCGCCTCCTCCTGCGCT